>CALRQQ020000169.1:0-7283 GCA_943370345.1 Chitinophaga pinensis | reverse complement strand
AAAAGATGCGGAAAAAGTGTTACTCGATTCAATCCGTGGTATCAATACCAACTGGCCGGATCTGTTTTTCCGTAATGCTAAATTCTCACAGCATGAAGTAAGTGCTTCAGGCGGTTCGCAGGGAATGACCTTCTTCACTTCACTTTCTTACTACAAACAGGAAGGAGTGGTGATCCGGTCTGACCTCGAGCGTTATACCTTCCGTACCAACCTCGATTTCAAAAGAGATCGTCTGACCATCGGTCTGCGTACCGTAGCCGGTTTCAGTACACTGAGCAATATCGAATCAGAAGCCGGTGTGGCCCTGGCCAACCCCATTGCCGCCGCTTACCTCGAGCTGCCTTACCGTCGTCCTTTCCTGGCCAATGGTAAAAATGCCGTAGGTACCGGTAATACCGGCGCGAACGCTTATGATCGTCTCTTTACCACAACGGCCCTGACCAACCAGTTCAAAGGAAGTCTGGCCATCACGGCCCAGTTTGATATCTGGAACGGTATCGCCCTCCGCAGCACCAATGGGGTGGACTGGAGAAACAATAACGGCAGCCGTTTCATTGATCCCAATTCCTTTGCCGGCGGATTAGTGGCTCAAGGTGCTCAGGGCTCTTACAATGAGAGCAATTCCGAGAACCTGCAACTGATCTCTACTACCGGTCTGGTATATACTAAAAACATCGGCAGTAAGCATACCATCAATGGTTCGGCCATGGTGGAAGCCATCCGCAACCGTAGCCGTTCTTTCAACGCTACCGGTTTCGGTCTGAACCTGCGTCTGCCGAATACTCCTGCCGCGATCACCGCCGGCTCCACCACCAATAACTTTATTCCCCTGATCGGTGGTGGCCGTACGTTCAATGGTCTCTTCTCTTATTTTGTCAATGGTGATTATACCTATGACAAGAAATATACCTTCTCTGCCAGCGTACGTCGCGACGCCCCTTCACAGGTGCCCAAGGCCAACCGGAATAACATTTTCTATGCCGTGGCCGGTAGCTGGAATATCATCGCAGAGAAATTCATGATGCGTCAGAACATCTTCCAGGATGCCCGTCTGCGGGTGAGCTATGGCGAGACCGCCAATGCCAATGGATTCAATTCCAACTTCGGTTATATCTCTACGTATGGACCACTGGGAAGTGGTTATGCCGGTGTACCCGCCATTGTGCCGACTTCTCCGGGTAACCAGGATTACAAACTGGAAAGCCAGTTACAGACCAACATCGGACTGGAGCTGGGTATGTGGAACAGGAGAGCACGTGTGACCCTCGATTACTATATCAAGGATTCCCGTAACCTCTTTGTGGATCAGAACCTGAGCCGTACCACCGGTTTTGCATCACTGTCCACCAACGCGGCTAAAATGAGAAATCAGGGTTTTGAATTCTCCGCCAATGTGGATGTGGTGGCCAAGAACGACTTGTTGGTTACTGTAGGTATGAATGGTGCCTTCAATAAGAACCGTATCCGCAGCCTCGGTCTGCTGACGGAGATCCCCCAGGGTACCGGTATCATCCGTGTAGGTTTACCGATCGGTTCACACTTCGCTGTTGGATATGTCGGAGTGGATCCCCAATCTGGTTTACCGATCTATGAGGATATCAATGGTAAACCCACCAACATTTACAGTGCCGCCAACAACCGGGCCGTATATGGTACATTCCTCCCCTCCTTTACCGGTGGTGCCAATCTGGATGTAACCTATAAAGGTTTCAGTCTGTCTGCCCTGTTCTCTATGGTAGAAGGAATGAACCGTTTCAACAACGAGTCATTCTTCTATGAGACCACCAACTCCAATATCGCTTTCAACAAGCGGGTGGAAATGCTGACCTCCTGGGCTAAACCCGGCGATCAGACCACTTATCAGCGGATCTCTTCACCCCGTCAGTTCAGCAGCAAGGATATCCGCGATGCATCCTTCATCCGTTTCCGTAACCTGTTACTCGGCTATACATTTACCCCGAAAACACAGAAATATTTCCGCAGCATGCGGTTATATGTACAGGGACAAAATCTGTATACCTGGACCAAATGGACAGGTTTCGATCCGGAAGAAAGCAACAATATCGCCACGTATGAGTTCCCCAACCCGAGAACATTTACGGTAGGTCTTGACATCAACTTCTAATTTTTTTAAACTATTCAATATGAAAAGAATTTCAAAATCGCTGATCGTCCTGGCCCTGCTGTTCTCGCTGGGATCCTGCGAAAAGAAAATCACGGACCTGCAGCCGATCGATCAGATCCCGGCGCAGAATGCCATCAGCACCATGAATGATGTGGTGAGTGCACTCAACGGAGTTTATGGTACCTGGGCCGGCAGACGCCCCGCCTACCTGAGCTCCTTTATGACGGATGAGATGCGCCTGGGTACCGGTACTGAATACCGTAACGTAGGTAATATCTTATTCAACTGGCAGCATGTATCCGACTCCCAGGACTGGAGAGATGCGGAGAACGGAGGTTGCTGGACCAACCTGTATTTCACGATCGACCGGGCCAACCGCCTGCTTGAACTGATGGTACCTGTAGTAACTAATAACGCCACCGAAGCCGCCCTGAAAGCTCAGATCCGCGGAGAATTACTGGCCCTGCGTGCCATGGCTCATTTTGAACTGCTGCGCTGGTACGCTTCCACAACTGAGTACACCCCGGCCAGCCTGGGTGTGATATTACAGGCAGAGTATGTAAAAACGCCCGGTGCCTTCCGCCCCACCCGCAACACACAACAGGAGATCATTGCTGCAGTAACGGCTGACCTGACCGAAGCCCGCACCCTGATCCCTACCACGTTCATTGATATCAGCCGTGTTACCCGCAATGCCGTGATCGCTTCACAGGCACGCGTGGCCCTGCATACAAAGAACTGGCAGGAAGTAGTGGATCGTTCTTCTGAAGTGATCACCGCGCAACCGGTTACTTCACTGGCTGGCTATCCAGCCCTGTGGACTACCCGTAACCTGGCTTCGAATCAATCCACTGAAGTGATCTGGAAGTTAAATGTATCTCCGGCTAACCTCGGTTCCGCTATCGGTTCTTTATGGCAGGATGTAGGTACCGGTGCAGTACAGGCATCACCGGCTGTAAAGCTGCTGAACAGCTATGCTACCAATGACGTACGTTATACCACTTTCTTCCGTGTACCACCCACCACTACCCGCAACCTGATCGCGAAGTATGGAGTGGTGATCACTTCTCCTGCTAACGGAGAAAACTTCCAGTATGATGTGAAGATGATCCGTACATCAGAATTGCTGTTATCACGTGCAGAAGCCTATGCCGAACTGAACCAGCTGACACCGGCCAATAATGACCTCGCAGCCCTGCGTACCAACCGGATCCCGGGGTATGTACATACCGCCATCACGGATAAAGCCACGCTGATCGCCGCCATCATGGACGAGCGTTACAAAGAGCTTTGCTATGAAGGTCACCGGTATTTCGACCTCAGAAGAAGGAGCCTGCCGATTGTCCGCGACCTGAGTGATGTGGCCAATAATACAGCGATCCAGACACTGAATGCTTCTAACCCCAAATACCTGTTACCGATTCCCCAGCAGGAAGTATTTGCGAATCCGAACTGCCAGCAGAATCCTGGTTACTAATTGACCTTAAATTTTAAAACATGAAACGACTCTTTATAGTAATGATCGCCGGACTGAGCCTGGCCGGCTGCGGAAAGGAGAACACCTATTCCACGAATTTCGCAAGTGCGGTATTTATTAATGCTTCACCAAGTGTTACCAATGCAAACCCAAGACCCGGTATCAATATTTTTGTAGATACCGTGGTAAAATCAGGTTCAGTGATCGCTTACCGTGGCAGCACCGGCTACCTGGGTATTGAACCCGGCAGCCGTAAACTGGAACTGCGTACCAATACCACCCCTGCCGCTGTTTTATACAGCGCAGCGGCGGAAAATTTTGAAGTGAACAAAGCCAGCTCCTTCATTATTTACGATACATTATCTACGGCCAACACCGCATTGAAAGTGATCCGCCTGAGCGATGACCTGACACTGCCCACTGCCGGAAACATCAAAGTACGTTTCCTGCACCTGGCCAATAATGCACCCGCTGTGGATCTGACACTGGTGAGAACGTCTGTAACACCGAATGACAGCATTACGCTGACCAACAAATCCTATATCGGTGCTACGCCAACCATCAGTGCATTGGAACCCTTCGCTTCCATTCCGCAGGGAGCATATACGCTGAAAGTGAAACTGGCGGGTACACAAACCGTGGCCCTGACAGCGAGTCTTTCCGCACTGAATACGACAAATGGCATTTTTACACTGTTTGCGGCCGGCACCACTCAGGGACAGGCCCTGACAGCAAACGCTGTGCGTCATAATCCATAAAAGCATAGAACAGGAAATCAAACCGCTTCAATTCATTGAAGCGGTTTTTTTATGCAGGTAACTTTCAGCCCAGTACTTCGCGGAGTACCGGCAGGGTTTTCATGCTGCCAAAATCGGGGATATGCAGGGCATAGTATAATTCAAGCTGGTGCAGGAGCAGTCGCCTGAAATCATGATGCAGCCGGATCTGTATCAACTCTTCGGGCAACATCACTTTTAAAAATTGAGAAGTAACGGAGGCCTGTGCCCCTTCCAGAAAATAAGGATGTCCCGGATGGGCGGCGGAAAACTGCCCTTCTTTCAGGTCAAGATATCCTTCCTCCTCACTGTGATTATCCGTCATTCTGAATCCAAAATGAACCGGCAGATGCAACGCAAAGAACAAGGGCAGGTTGGCCATCACCGTACCCTGACTGCTATCGAGATGCAGAAAACAGTCCTCGGTGAACTGAAACAGCTCAGGATTACCCTCGGGCTGCCGCAGGCATTTGGTCAGTAATTCCACCATGAACAAGGCCACCGCGTTCTTCGGCACATCTGAAAAAATATGCTGATACAGCTGCGCCCATTTGAACTCCCTGATACGATTGAGTTGTTTGAGTTCATTGTGGTATACGACTAGATCAAGCAGGGCGGCCGGCTGAAACATCCCCGCTTTTCCGGTCCCTTTTTTAGTGGAACTGCGCACCCCGTTCACCAGGTAGGTCTGCACACCAAACAACTCGGTGAAAATGGTAACGATGATACTGGTCTCCCCGTACTTTACCGTTCGCAGCACCAGCCCCTTTGTTTTATGAAGTTGATCGGCCATCAGCGGTTGATAAAAAATATTTTTGTAGCCGTACGCTCTTTTCCCCCCTCTTCCTGCACCAGTACCAGGTAAACTCCGCTGGAGATCCGCTGACCCCGGTAATTTAGCCCATTCCAGTTGGCCTGCCCGCCCAGCGCACGGGTCTGATACACTAACTTACCATCCGGCTCAGTGATCTTAACGATCGCATTATTCACTAACCCGCGGATCGCGATCGTACCACCGTACCCGGGAGGAACGGGATTCGGAAACACAAGCACGTCTTCATTTGTGATCCCTCCTTCGGTGGCATTGCCCCTGAAGGAACAGATCCCTTTCAGCGTAGCAAAAAAAACCTCGCCTGTTTTTCCATCGATCGTGATCTTATTGACATCATTACTGAGTAAGGGACTGTTTGTTTCGGTAAAACGGGCCAGTACTTTCTCTCCCGCCGCATCCACCAGAAAAACGCCATTCTTAGTCGCCATCCATTTCCGGTCCGCTCCATCCACCGCGATACTTCTTACTTCCTCGCCTTTAAAAAGATAGCCGGCAAAATTTCCATTGGCAACAATGGGCCAATAAGCATCACAGCCCGTGGAAAATAACTGGTCCGGACATTGAAACACACCGACACCGTCCGTGGTGCCCACCCAGATAAATCCGCTTTTATCCTTTGCAAGACAGATCACATTGGAAGAGGGAAGATTTCCGTTTGCGGCATTCATACCCAACCGGCGCCAGCGGTCATCCCCCGTATTATCGATTGAGGACCCCTGATCAAATACGATCAGTCCGTTCCCCAACGGATTGACGATCCATTTGTAACCGGCATCATCAACGAGTAGTTGAGCTAAAGCGTTTTCAAATAGTGTAAAGGGAATGGAAAAACTTTTCCAGCTGCCATCCGCTTTCCGCACTTTCAGCGGTTGCGCCGCTCCGAAATTGGAGATCCACAGGTTATTCTCCGCATCGAAACAAAGTCCGGCCACCCGGTAACTGCCCGGATCACCGACGGTAACATCGAGGTATCCTTGTTTATAAATGCGGAACAACGGACCGGGTTTTACCTGTACTAACCCTCCACCAAAAGAGCCGGCCCATATACTGCCATCACGTTTGTCATAGGCCAGCGTGATATAATCCAGTAAACTATCAATGGCCGGATACCGGTACCGGTTGATATTGGTCCAGCTTCCTTCCTTCAGTATAAAGATCCCATCCCCGTTGTACTGGTAATTCCAGGCCTCATTCACGGCGCCGGCACTGGCATAAAACACGCCGTCTGCCACCAGCATCTCTCCACGACCGGTTGCCTGCGGGGAGCCCGGACTAAAATTCGCATAAGCATTATTGTTAGCAATACGTGACAGACCGGCAAACTGATCAGCTACCCAGGGTTCATTATTGACCAGTACTGCTTTCCGGGGAAATGACACGGCGCCTGTATTGTCCAGTACCCGGTTGACCGTACCACCGGGATTAAGCATCACCACCCGGCTGATGCCGGAGGATTGCCGTTCACAAAGCAATAGTTTGTTTTCACTCACCGATACATTGACCAGGGTCCGGCCATCCTGGTATAAAAAGCTCCAGCTATTGCCCTGTTGTACGAACAATGAATCATTTTTCTGCATTACCATACTGCCGGCCAGGTTCATCACCTGCTGTACCCCGGCAGTACTGCTAATCGTTTGCCAGTTCCGGTAATCAGCCGGATCTGTATTGATCGGTGCTTTTTTTAATCCTTCAGGGGTGGCCGCATAATAAAAAGAGGCGTCACTGGAAAAGCCGGTCACTTTTACCGGATTGCCCCCGTTGCCGATGAACCAGGTGGCGCGGATCTCATACCGTTCCGCATCCACCACGATCACCCCAAGTCCGGTAGCGAGGTAAAATTTTTTTTGCAACGGGTATACATAATAAACCGATTTATCGCCGGGACCATTATCCCGTTTGATATCGGGTATATTAATGACCTGATCCCCCGTAAGGATATCGAGGTTGCTGTTCGAATAGGCCACCAGCAGTTTATCCCGGGTTTCATTCATACAGATCGTACGCACACCGGTTTCGCTGAGCCCCGTCACCCGGCTGAAGCGTTCAATCTGTGCATCAGTATAATTCACAGAA
>CALRQQ020000168.1:0-7306 GCA_943370345.1 Chitinophaga pinensis | reverse complement strand
GCCACCTGCGGGATCGATTTTATCTTTTGAACAACTAACGATAGAGAAAAGAACAGCGAGAAACAGGGCAGTGGATGCCAGGTGGAACTTGTTTTTCATAAGGTTCGATTTGATAGGGTATAAATTGTTTACAGGACTAAGGTATTTACGTAGCTTGTTCTATGCAAGTTATACAACAGAAATTATTAGCATTTGATGGTTTCCCTTTAGCGGAGGATGGCTGTTTTGATTAAAGATCGAATGAGAAATAAGGAAGGAGAGAGCGATACGAAGAAACCGGAGGCCTTAACCTGAACTTTTTCTGCTTAGCAGGACATTGCTGAATGAACTATGAACATTGAACATCTTCTTCCTTCGGAATGAAGTGCCCAATGCTAAATAAAAAAGCCCCCCTGTAGAAACAGCGGGACTTTAAGTAATGGTTCTGATTAAGAAGTTTAACTATAAGTTCTTGTCACCCTGAGTAGACGCCAAAGAAATTTTCCACGGTTTAGAAATAATTTCAGCGTCGTATCGAAGGTTCGTATTTATCACTGATAGTTGGCCGTGTTGCTGGAATTTACCTTTGCAACCGGGGCTTCATTCATTTTATATTCAATACGGCCTGTCTCTCTCTGCGGGGCAGGAGGAGGGGTTACTGGCGCTTCTGTTTTATTGGTGCCGAACATTTGCGCCAGGGTAGGGGCAATTACGAGCGAAACAATAGACATCAGTTTGATCAGGATGTTCATAGAAGGACCAGAAGTATCTTTGAACGGATCACCAACGGTGTCACCGGTTACAGACGCTTTATGCGGTTCTGATTTCTTATAATAAGTTTCTCCATTGATCTCCACCCCTTTTTCAAATGATTTCTTGGCATTATCCCAGGCGCCACCGGCATTGTTCTGGAACATTCCCATCAGTACACCACTTACTGTGGCACCGGCGAGGAATCCGCCAAGGGCTTCCGGACCGAGGGTAAAACCAATGGCCAGGGGAGCGATAATGGTGATAGCGCCGGGCAGCAACATTTTACGGATGGATGCCTGGGTGGAAATAGCCACACATTTATCATACTCCGGTTTGCCGGTACCTTCCATGATACCAGGAATGGTACGGAACTGGCGGCGGACTTCCTCCACCATGCTCATCGCGGCTTCACCCACGGCACGGATGGCCAGGGAAGAGAAGATCATGGGGATCATTCCACCGATAAAGAGCGAAGCCAGTACATCGGCTTTATAAATATCAATATGCTGATTGTTTTCAGGAAGTGCCACACCCACAAAAGCGGCAAAAAGTGCGAGGGCGGTCAGTGCCGCTGAAGCGATGGCAAAACCTTTACCGGTTGCAGCCGTGGTGTTACCCACTGCATCCAGTACGTCTGTTTTCTCCCGTACTTCTTTCGGCAACTCACTCATTTCTGCAATACCACCGGCATTGTCCGCGATCGGACCAAAGGCATCAATGGCGAGCTGCATAGCCGTAGTGGCCATCATACCGGCAGCCGCGATAGCTACTCCATAAAGACCGGCAAATTGAAATGAACCCCAGATACCGGCGGCTAATACCAGGATGGGGAGGAAGGTTGATTCCATACCCACGGCCAGACCACCGATCACATTGGTGGCATGTCCGGTAGAAGACTGACGGATGATGGAATTCACCGGACGTTTGCCCATGGCAGTATAATACTCCGTGATGATACTCATTAAAGCACCAACAGTTAATCCCACACCAATAGCACCCAGCACACCCCATTTAGTAAAAGTAAATCCTCTTAAGGTCATGGTGCCTTCAGGTAATACAAAGTAAACCAGTCCGGCCGCTGCACCTGCAGTCAGCACAATGGAACCCCAGTTACCCATGTTCAGGGCTTTCTGTACATTATCAGTGCTGATACCGGCTGAGTCGCTTACGCGGACAAAGAAGGTACCCACAATAGAAAAAATAATACCCACCCCGGCAATCAGCATCGGTAATACGATGGGGGAGTATCCACCGAGGGTATCGTTGCCAAAGTCAATCGTGGTTTGTTGACCAAGAACGATCGTCGCGAGTACAGTAGCTACATAAGAGCCAAACAAGTCGGCACCCATACCTGCCACGTCACCAACGTTATCACCCACGTTATCCGCGATAGTGGCGGGGTTACGGGGATCATCCTCCGGAATACCTGCCTCTACTTTACCTACCAGATCAGCCCCTACATCGGCAGCCTTGGTATAAATACCACCACCCACACGGGCAAAAAGGGCAATGGATTCAGCACCCAGGGAGAAACCGGTCAGTACTTCGATCGTACGGATCATTTCTTCGGAATCCACTGAAGCACCCGCGGCGAAGTATTGTTTTAATACGATATATAAACCACCCAGACCAAGTACGGCCAGGCCGGATACACCCAGTCCCATAACGGCACCGCCGGTAAAGGAAACATTGAGTGCTTTACTTAAGCTGGTACGTGCCGCCTGTGCTGTGCGCACGTTGGCACGGGTGGCGATCTTCATACCGATATAACCGGCAGTGGCACTGAATACCGCTCCGATCACAAAAGCTACAGAGATCAGCCAGTGGGAATGGGGATTGGCCTGGGCCATTACAGCCAGCAGGATACCCACGATCACCACGAAATAGCCAAGAATTTTCCATTCCGCCTTGAGGAAGGCCATGGCACCAACAGCAATGTAGTTGGCGATTTCTTTCATACGGTCGTTACCGGCGTCTTGTTTGGATACCCAATTGAACTTGATAAGTGTGTAAAGCAAGCCAATAAGTCCCATGACGGGTACCAGGTAGATCAATTTGTCCATAACAGTCGATTCTTAGTGTCTGGTTTAGATTAAAAAAGGCCATTTTGGCCGGGCGGCAAAGATAGGGGTTGGGTATCAATACTGCAAACCCGCAAGGGGCTTTATTTTCAGATGTTTGAGGTCTTTTTTTTACCCCCTGAATCAGGTGAGTTATCCCATTTCAGGAAAATTCCGGGAACGTTCCCGGATTACCGTATTTGTTGCCAGGCTTTTGCAAGAAAATCGATCAGGTCGCCGGCCAGTAATGACTCCATGGCCCCCTCTTTCATGGCAATATCCCCCGCCAATCCGTGTAAATACACCCCGAGCAGGGCTGTTTCCACCGGACTATAGCCTTGGGCAAGAAGACCGGTCAGGATACCCGTCAGCACATCCCCGCTTCCTGCTGTGGCCATGCCCGGATTGCCGGTACTGTTGAAATAACATTGGCCGCCAGGCGTAGCAATGAGGGTATGCTGGCCTTTCAGTACAATTACCACCCCGAGACGGGTGGCCAACTGACTTGCCTTTTCGATCCGGTCAAAATCATTGGCCGAAACACCAGCTAACCGTTCAAATTCTTTGGGATGCGGCGTAAGCAGGGAACCGGCTGGTAACAACGATTGCAAGGCCGGTTCGGTCGATAATAGATTCAAAGCATCTGCATCGATCACCATGGGCAGGCGGAATTGGGTCAAGACTGATCGGAGACAATTCGCCGTTTCCGGGGCAAGACCAATACCCGGACCAATTCCGATTGAATCATATTTATCGGGTGTTTCTACTGTACTGATATGTTCAGGTTGCGGATCAGGGATCGCCATGGCTTCCGGCATGGCTGTTTGCAGAATGCCAAGAGCATGTCCCGGGATATGACAGGTAAGTAATCCGGCTCCGCTGCGCAAGCAGGCTCGGGCCGCCAGAATGGCCGCACCCATTTTACCCTGACTGCCGGCTAACAGTAATGCATGTCCGAAATTACCTTTGTGGGCAAAACGGGTCCGGGGTTTATAAATGGCATGGATGATCGTGTCATCCAGCAATTCAAAACGGGTGGAACTGTCTTCCTCATATTGCCGGTGCAAGCCGATATCCAGGATATGAATTTGGCCAGTTGCTGCTTGATTCTCCGCAACAAGAAAGGCCAGCTTGCAGGATTGAAAGGTCAGTGTATGTGTGGCTTTCACGGAAAGACAGTGTTGGGAGGATTGATCCGTGAATAAGCCGCTGGGAATATCAATGGAAATAACAGGTGCGGCTGAACGGTTGATCTGAGCTATGAGTTCCGCGGCCAGTCCGTCCACGGCCCGGTTTAGTCCGGAACCAAAAAGTGCATCAATAATAAGATGTCCGGGCTGCTGTTCCGGTATATGTGCTGCAGACTGTATGAACTGAATATGTGCCTGTGGATAGCGGTGCAGACGGGACAGATTCTGCTGAAAATCATCCGTACCCCGGTGGCCGAATTCAAGGATTTCAATAAAGACCGTGCTACCTCTTTCCAGCAGCTGCCGGGCGATGGCCAGACCATCACCGCCATTATTGCCCTTCCCGCAATAGAACGTGTAGCTCAATTGCCCGGGGTATTCCCGTAGCAGCCATTCCGTGCAGGCAGTTGCCGCCCGTTCCATCAGGTCAATGGAGGCAATAGGTTCATGGGTGATCGTATACTGATCCCACTCCCTGATCTGCGCGGCTGTAAAGATTTTCATGGACCCTAAAGGTCTGCCATTTTCGGGAAAACGCACATGATTAACGGCGGCCTTTTGTTTCTTTCTTTACCGGGGCCCGGGCTGTTTTTTTCAATGGGATCGTGTCCGTTTCCTCTTCCTCAGTACTGGTTTTCTGAAAATATTCCCCGAAAAGGTCATAACTCAAATGGGCCGTGCCATAGATTCCCCGGTTGAACCGGTTGCCCAGCATGATGATCGTGACTTTTTCATCGATCAGCCGGGCAAAAGCAGCATTACAACCATGCCATTTTCCGAAATGATACACGATCTTCTTGTTATTGGGGAGATTCATCAGCCGGAAACCCAGTCCGTAATTATGAACCGAAGGCCGTTCATTACTATACGAAGTAAAAGCTGCATCCAGCAGGTCCTTATTGATCACCTGGTCAGTGTAAAGGGCCTGATCCCATTTCAGCAGATCCCTGGCCGTTGTGTACACATTTTTGTCGCCATAAGTGCCATCCAGGAAATCATAGGTCCAGAGATATCCATCTGCTTTGAATGATGGGGTGGCCGTCAGAGTGTCTTTTAATGTGAAGACATAGGTATCCTTCATTTCCAGCGGCTCAAAAAATTTCTCCTTCATATACTCCGGATAGGGTTTACCAGCGATCTTTTCGATCAGCAGGGCCAGCAGGAGATAATTTGTATTGCAGTAACTGAATTTACGGTCAGGACTGGCTTCTTTATTGGGCGGCGTGGTACTCATAAAATGCAGTACATCCTTGTTCGTCACATAGATTTTCTTATTCCAGTCACTCCGGTCCATGAAATGTACATAATTGGGTAATCCGCTCCGGTGATTGAGCAGCATTTTGATGGTGATACCCGGATAAGGAAGTTCCGGAAAATACCTGGAAAGGGAATCATTCAGACCCAGCTTCCCTTCCTGTATCAGTCGTAGTATGGCCACTCCGGTAAAGGTCTTGCTGGTGGAAGCAATATGCAGGGACGTATTGGCTTTCATTGTGTCGTTCTTCCGCAGGTCACTTTTCCCTATATATTTTTCAAACAAGACGGCCCCCTCTTTGGCAACCAGTATCTGTCCGTTGAAATGACTGTATTCAAGAATCGTTGTATCGAAAAAAGTATCCAGCTTCCGGTACCAGTTACGGAAGTCTTCTTTGCTGAGTGTTGCCGGGGTGGGCGGATAATATTGGAGAGAGTCTTCGGGTACAGCAGGTTTTTTCGCCGATTGATTACAGCAAAAAAACAAGGTACAAAAAAACAGGATAATGATTGGCTTCAATTCAAGTGGTTCGTTGGTTAGTATATGTACAAAAATAAAGGGGCCACCGTACCGGTATGTGGGCTAGTTTTCCCCATGACATCCAGTAATGTTAATAATAAAACAACTGTTAGTGTTAATATTTTGGGCAGGAGTTTCTCCAATGAGTGAAAATGCAGTTAATGATACGTAGTATATTTGCTGTATGACAAAAACTGGCAATAACACGAGTTATCCCAAAGAGAAGATCAGGATCCTGTTCCTGGAAAATATCAGTGATGCAGCTGTAAAGAATTTCCGTCATAACGGCTATGTTAAAGTGGAGAAGATCACCAGGGCCCTCACAGAAGAGGAACTGATCGATGAGATCAAAGATGTTCATATCCTGGGAATACGTTCCAAGACCATGGTGACGAAAAAAGTACTGGAGGCGGCTAAGAAATTGCAGGCCATCGGTTGCTTTTGTATCGGGGTGAACCAGGTGGATCTGAAGTCCGCCACCAAAAACGGGGTGGTGGTTTTCAATGCCCCTTATTCCAATACCCGCAGTGTGGCAGAACTGGTGATCGGACTGGCCATTATGCTGATCCGCCGTATCCCGGACAAGAATAAAGCCGCACATGAAGGAATCTGGAACAAAGATGCCAAGAACAGTTATGAACTCAGAGGCAAGACCCTCGGGATCGTAGGCTATGGTAATATCGGAAGCCAGGTGAGTGTGCTGGCAGAATCACTCGGCATGAAAGTGATCTTCTATGATGTGGAAACCAAACTGCCTCTCGGTAATGCGGAAGATGCCCGTAACCTGAAGGAATTACTGAGCCGGGCCGATGTGGTGACCCTGCATGTGCCCGAGACCAGTCAGACCAGGAATCTCATTAATAAACATAATCTCCGCTATTTCAAGAAAGGGGCTATCCTCCTCAATTATGCCCGCGGTGAAGTGGTGGACCTCGATGCGCTTCGTAAAGAGATCGTGGAAGGGAATATCGGAGGTGCCGCGATCGATGTATTCCCCTGGGAACCCGAGAAGAACGGTGATAGTTTTCAATCTCCGTTGCAGGACCTGCCCAATGTGATCCTGACCCCGCATATCGGGGGCAGCACCGAAGAGGCACAGGCGAATATCGGGGAAGACGTGAGCGTGAAATTGTTCAACTACCTGGAGAAGGGGATCACTTTTGGATCCCATACCGTACCGGCCCTTGCCTTACCACCTCAGGAAGGCAGTCACCGGATCCTGCATATCCATAAGAATGTGCCCGGTGTACTTTCTGCGATCAATACCCAATTGTCAAAGCATAATATCAATATCCTGGGACAGTACCTCAAGACCAATGAAGAGATCGGTTATGTGGTACTGGATGTTGATAAGAAATTATCTTCCAAAGCACTGTTGTTGTTAAAAGAAGTAAAGGAGACTATTAAGGTGCGAATGTTGTATTAATTGCACGTTACGCATCAGCTCTTCGTTGCTTCGCCGGTAATTATTAACTTCGGCCCATGTCTGAATCCCTGATCAAAAATCTGCTGGATGCCTTATCCCATTCACCGGAGAATATTCCCCTACG
>CALRQQ020000167.1:0-7317 GCA_943370345.1 Chitinophaga pinensis | reverse complement strand
CATGATCCTGTATGGTGAAGACCGGATCACGCCGGCCAAGAAAGTAGCCATGGCGCTGAGCGAACTGATCAAGACACGCTATCCCAAAGACACACTCGATATTGTGGTGTTCGGCAATGACGCCTGGCCCATTGAAGTGAAAGACCTCCCCTATTTACAGGTGGGTCCTTATCATACCAATACCGTAGCCGGACTGGAACTGGCCATGGATATTTTACGCCGCAGGAAAAATCCGAATAAACAGATCTTCATGATCACGGATGGAAAACCCACCTGCCTGAAGATCGGTAAACGATATTATAAAAACAGTTTTGGTCTGGATCGCAAAGTGGTCAACCGTTGCCTGAACCTGGCGGCGCAATGCAAAAAATTGAAAATACCGATCACCACGTTCATGATCGCTACAGACCCCTACCTACAGCGTTTTGTGCAGGAATTCACCGAGATGAATCACGGGAAGGCCTTTTTTGCTTCACTGGACAAACTGGGGGCATTTATTTTTAAGGATTTTGAAAGCGGAAAACGAAAGACAGTATACTAAAAGAATAAAAAATAGCCAGTAAGAAGGGAAGATCGAAAAAGAAAAAAATAATATGAACATTCAACAAATAAAAACATTAGGTGAACTCAAAGCGTCGGGTTACAAATCAAGATCCATTAAAGAAGAGATCCGTGCTAATCTCCTGAAGCGTTTGAAATCACATGCACCCACATTTACAGGGATCGTTGGTTATGAAGACACCGTGATCCCCGATGTGGAGCGGGCCCTGTTAAGCCGCCACAACATCCTGTTCCTGGGATTGCGTGGTCAGGCAAAGACCCGGATGGCCCGTCAGATGACGGAATTGCTGGATGAGTATATTCCATCCATTGCCGGCAGTGATATCAATGACGATCCTTTACATCCGATCACGCGTTTTGCCCAGGAAGAGATTGCCACCCATGGGGATGAAACGGCCATTCACTGGATCCACCGTACTGAACGGTATGGGGAAAAACTGGCCACTCCGGATGTGAGTGTGGCCGATCTGATCGGTGATATCGATCCGATCAAGGCTGCGAATCTGAAACTTAGTTTTGCCGATGACCGCGTGATTCATTATGGCATAATTCCACGCAGTAACCGCGGTATTTTTGTGATCAATGAATTACCTGATCTGCAAGCGAGGATCCAGGTTGCTCTTTTTAATATTCTGGAGGAAGGAGATGTCCAGATAAGGGGTTTCAAACTGCGGTTGCCCCTTGACATCCTTTTTGTATTTACCGCGAACCCCGAAGATTATACCAATCGCGGCTCCATTGTCACCCCCCTGAAAGACCGGATCGAAAGTCAGATACTGACCCATTATCCCAAGAACCTGGAACATGCCCTGGAGATCACTGAACAGGAAGCCGATCTGAGTGCCGAGCAACAGGCACGCGTAGATGTGAGCGATCTGGTCAAACGATTGATCGAGCAGGTGGCGTTTGAAGCCCGCAGCAGTGAACTGGTGGATAAGAAAAGCGGAGTGAGTGCGCGTCTGACAATATCGGCACTCGAAAATGCAGTCAGTGCTGCCGAACGAAGAGCCATCATCAATAATGAAAAGCAGACACAGGTCTGGATCAGCGATCTGGCGGGTATCATTCCCTCTATTACCGGTAAAGTAGAACTGGTCTACGAAGGTGAACAGGAAGGACCATTCCAGGTAGCCATGAACCTCGTCGACAAAGCTATCCGGACCCAGTTTATTCATTATTTCCCCAACCCGGAACAGCTGAAAAAAAGAAAGAACGCCGGCAAACCTTCACAGGAACAGATCAAAGACGATAATCCTTACCGGCCGATCACGGCCTGGTTCGACAAAGGCAATCATCTCAATATTGACTTTAATACCACGGATAAAGAGAAGATCATGCTCCTGTACCAGGTGGATGGTTTACATGCATTGGTAAAGAAACAATTCCCCGCTGCCAACGAAACACAGGCCGCCTTGCTGATGGAATTCGTGCTGCACGGTCTGGCTTCTTATTCGCTGATCAGTAAAAAAATGTTCGAGTCAAAAGTGGAATTCAAGGACCTCATGGGCAGTATGATGAATTTCAGTGAAAAGGATTTTGAATTTGACGAGGAAGCCTGAAGATGTTCGGATGCCGGGGTTAATGAAGTAATAGCCAATTGAATATTGGTCATATAATATTCACTTCCCGTTCCAGCACCACACCAAATTTTTCCCTGACGGATTGAAGTATATCCTCACTCAGCTGGTAGATATCACTTCCTTTTGCCTTACCGTAATTGACCAATACGAGGGCCTGCCGGTCATGACAACCGGCATCTCCTCTACGGAAGCCTTTCCAGCTGATGCCCTGTGCAGGACCCGTATGCTCGATCAGCCAGCCTGCTGCCAGTTTATACGTACCATCTGCATTCGGATAAGCCACCAGTTCCGGAAAGCGGATACGCAACTGTTCAATAAAATCAGCACTGACGGATGGGTTCTTAAAAAAACTACCGGCGTTCCCGGTAACCGCCGGATCAGGAAGTTTGGAAGAACGAATACGGATCACGGCATCGGAGATGGCCTTTATAGAAAGTTCACTTACCCCCATGATTGACAATTCCTGCTCAATGGCCCCATAACTGATGTTGAATCTTGGTTTTTTCCGCAACCGAAAAGTCACATTCAGAATGACAAAACGGCCCTTATAATCATTCTTAAAAACACTTTCCCGGTAACCAAATCTGCAATCGCTTTTTGTAAATGTTACCCTTTTTTTCTCAGTGATATCCCAGGCTTCAAGATCCCAGAAAAGGTCCTCCACTTCCACCCCATACGCTCCTATATTCTGCATCGGAGAAGCCCCCACATTTCCCGGGATCAGGGAAAGATTTTCCAGTCCGGCCCAGTTCCGCTCAATACAATAAAGTACGAACTGATGCCAGTTTTCGCCGGCACCGGCACGGACATAAACATAGTCCTCGTCTTCATGTAGCTCGTTTATTCCCTTTATTTCATTCTTTAAAACCAATCCATCCACATCCCGTGTAAACAGCAGGTTACTCCCCCCGCCCAGGATCAGTAAAGGATACCGGGATCCCCAATCGAGCAGATCTGCTAATGCAATTTCGTCCCCGAAACTGGCAAAAAAACGGGCAGTACTCTCCACCCCAAAACTGGTATACTCTGCCAGGGCTATATTTTCGGCCGGTTTCATATACTGCAATTTAGTCATGAAAATATTAAACTCAGGTTCTGTAATTTATGTAAAATCCTTTTTATCTTCATCCGGTTTAATCACATACGCAAAACATGAAACACCTTATCTGCACCTCCCTGTTCTGCCTGTCATTATTTTCCCTGAATGCCCAGCAGCATAATCCGCTGATCAATGCAAAGGAGCTCATCCAGCAAGCCGTTGAACTGCATGACCAGGGCAAATTCCCTGAAGCGATTGAAATGTACAAACGGATCCCCTATGGCGACTCCAGTTATTACCAGGCCTTGTATGAAATGGGACTGAGCCAGATGCAGGACAGTCAATATGTAGCGGCCCTGGTCACGGTAGAAAAAGGACTCCGGAAACCCAATGACCGCTGGCCTGAGTTTTATGCACTGAAAGGCAATCTGACAGATGACATGGGAGATTCCGAAAAAGCACTGCGGATCTATGATACTGCGTTACTGCTATACCCAGCCAATACAGAACTGCACCTGAACAAAGGTACCACACTCCTGAAACTAAAAAGATTTCAGGAAGCAGAGGAAGTATTCAAACAAGGAATTCTCATCAACCCCTACCAGGCCAGCTGCCATTATAAATTGGGCTATGCGGCCTATAACCAGGGTAAAATACTCCAATCCTTCCTGAGTTTTACTTACTACTTAATGCTCCAGCCTTCCGGCCGTTACCAGGGACTATCCATCGGGTATCTGAGTGCAATAGGGAAAGCCGGTGATGATATCCAGGAGCTGATCCGCAACCGTACCGGGGAACCGGGTGATAATTTCAGCACGGTGGAAAAGATCCTCCTGTCTAAGATCGCCCTTGACAAAAAGTATGAACCCTTGCTCAAACTGGATGACCCCATCTCCCGGCAAATGCAGGTGGTTTTTGAAAAAATGGAATACGACGAAACTGATACTGATTTCTGGATGCAGTACTACGTACCCTTTTTCAAGAATATTTTTGAGGAAAAGAATTTTGAACCCTTTGTGTACCGGCTTTTTGCCAATGTGAAGATCGAAGTGATACAGGACTATGTAAAGAAAAAAGAAAAACAAGTACAGGGAATAGTGGATCTGGCGGTGGCCTATTGCAACCAGATACGCATTACCCGTGAACTGAATTATGCAAAACGCAAAACGATGCCGGCGCTTTACCATTTTGAAAACGGCCGGCTGTATGGAAAAGGAACTTTAACCGGGGAGGGTCAAGAGGAAAAATTAACCGGCGACTGGGAATTCTATTATAGTCCGGGCAATCTGAGTGGCAAAGGCCGCTATGACGACAAAGGGGAAAGGACCGGAAAATGGCAATACTTCCATTTCAATGGGAAAACCAAGGGATTCCAGTTTTTCAAGGACGGTAAACTGGAAGAACGGGAACAATTCTTTTATAATAACGGGAATGCCTCAACCGACGCCATTTTCAGGAATGATGTCGAGAACGGACTTACCACCACGAATTATTATACCGGCATTCCGCTTTCCTATACCAATTACAAAGACGGAAAAAGATATGGCGAACGGAAAGTACTGGGAACAAACGGACTCCCCCTCTCCATTGAGAACTACCGGAACGACACGTTACATGGACCCTTTATCACGTATCATAAAAATGGCGTAAAAGAATCAGACGGCACTTATGAAAACGGCAAACTGAAAGGCGCCTATCGTTCCTGGCATGACAATGGTCAGCTAAGTATGGAAGGTAGTTATACCAATGGCGAATTACAAGGTCCCTGGAAACAATATCATGAAAATGGCAAACTGAAGATCAATGAAACCTTTGAGAAAGGAAAAGTGTCCGGCGAGTATGCTGAATATTATGAAAATGGTCAGCTCTTTCACAAATGTGTGTATGTAAACGGTAAAGCCAGCGGAGAGGTAAACTATTTTGACCGTGACGGCAAACTTTTTTTTATTTATACCTACGACGGTGATGTAACCAAACTGGCCCGCTATTTTGATAAAAGCGGAAAGGAAGTGGGGGTTTCGGAACGTAAATCAAAAAGATTAAATCTGACCACTTACTATCCGGATGGCTATAAACGTTCAGAAGCTGAATACAATGACAAAAGCGAGATCATTGGTCCGGAAGTTTATTATTACCGTTCCGGTGTGAAATCCAGCGAAAACAGCTATGAAGATGGCAACCTCAACGGTTTATCTGTGACCTATTTCCCCAATGGGAAAAAACAGGCTACCACGGAATATGTGAACGGGGAGAAGCATGGATATCACCAGCTTTTTTATAAACACGGACAGGTAGAGGAAGAAGGCTGGTACCAGGAAGATAAACTGGAAGGTGACTGGCTCAACTATAACGAACTGGGCGACCTCAGCACCCGTACCCACTATTTTAAGAATGATCTCCATGGGATACGTACCGAGTATTTCCCCAATGGGAAGATCTATAATGAAACAATTTATAATTCAGGCTGGATCGACGAATTTATCCAGTATGACACACTCGGTAAGGTGATCCAGCACCAGGCGTTTAAAAACGCTTCCGGGAAACAAGTGGTTCTTCAACTGAATGGGAAACCGTACAGTGAATCTGTATATCATCACGGTGATCTGCACGGCGAACTGAAATTCTACTTTTATGATGGTAAAGTAAACAGTGTACAGTATTATAAATACGGACTTCAGGATAGCATTTACCGCAGTTATTATCTCAATGGCAAACCGGCCAAGGAAGGACAATACAAACTGGGTAACCGCACCGGCACCTGGAAAACCTATTACAGCAGTGGCAAACTGAATGTGACCGAAACCTTTGAAAACGGGGAACTGAACGGGAAACGTTTCTATTATCATGAAAATGGCAAACTGGACTCCGAAACAGATATGCTGGATGGCGACCGTCATGGCCTGGTGAAAAAATATGATGAAACTGGAAACCTGGCCTACCAGCTTCGGTTCGAATATGACCTGCCGGTGGGTTACTCCTATCTGGATAAAACCGGAAAACTGGTGCCTGAAATTCCCATTCCCGGAGGAAGCGGGAACATCAAGACCTATTTCACCAACGGTAATGTGTCCGCTGTATTTACCTACAAGGATGGAAAAACCTACGGCGACAACCTGCTCTATCATTTCAATGGGAAGCTGTGGGTACAGTCCAGTGACTCCTGCTCTGTCTCAAACGGCCCGTACAAAACATTCTACGCAAACGGACAGATCAGGAATGATTATGTATTCAGGTATGACAACCTGCATGGCTTCTATAAAGAATACAG
Organism: Chitinophaga pinensis; assembly: GCA_943370345.1. Taxonomy (GTDB): domain Bacteria; phylum Bacteroidota; class Bacteroidia; order Chitinophagales; family Chitinophagaceae; genus JJ008. Next base: position 869 of record CALRQQ020000167.1, on the reverse strand, counting down.
CGAAAAAGGCATCCTGCTCGAGGACGGATATTATTATAACGGGAGTGCCCATGACATCACCAGAATTTATGATGAAACAGGCAAACTGAAAGAAACTCAAATCTATTATTATGGAAGGCTGCTTGATGTAAAAAAATGAACCTTTAACTATGAGAAAAAGCTGGCTACTAACTACCGTGATCATTAGTGTGATGACTGCGGGTGCCCAAACTACAGATGAGATGAAAGCCCTTTTCCCCGGCGAACTGGCCGTTGTAAAAGAGCACACCGTACACTATACGATCAAATTGAAAGACGGACAGCCGGAAGCGCGGTCCGAGGAAAAACAGGAGATCCTATATTTATCGGAGAATGCAGGTTCGTATATGAGCCGGTTTTCTTTTTACCACAGTAGTTTCCACCCGGTCGACCGGTATGAAGCCTACACGGAAACACCTGGTGGCAAGAAAATACAGGTAAAGGAATTCAAGACATCACAAAGTATTTCTTCCAGTGTTTTCTATGATGATGTCAAACAAACCAGTTTTGATTTCCCATCCATCACACCCGGATCCTCTGGACACCTGGACCTGGAAAAGACCCATACCAATCCGAAACTTCTTTCACCGCATTATTTTTCGAGAGGTATTCCCACTATGCTCGGGGAAATGAAGATCAGTTTTCCCAGGGATATGTCAGTAAAATATATGATCCGGGGCAATGACCGGGACAAAGTACAGTTCAGCACAGAAACCAGAAAAGGGGAAACCACTTATACGTTCACCGTGAAGAACGTCGCCAAGGACATGAACTATCCGGATGCACCAGACAATGCATATTATGCATTGCATGTGATCTTCTGGATCGAGAATTACAAATCCGGCGATCAG
>CALRQQ020000166.1:0-7318 GCA_943370345.1 Chitinophaga pinensis | reverse complement strand
GCTTTTTCGCGGGCACCGGGTACATGGTCCAGGATCCATTTGAGTTTGGTCGCAGAGAAATAAGCATCGATGATCAGGCCGGTTTTCTCCTGTATTTTTCCCGCTAAACCCGCGGCTTTTAATTCATCACAATACGCTGCAGTTCGGCGGTCCTGCCACACTATGGCATTATACACCGGCTGACCACTGAGTCTATCCCAGACCACGGTGGTTTCCCGCTGATTGGTGATACCGATACCGGATACCTGTTTGGTGTTGATGCCGGCTTGTGCCATTGCTTCAGCCATTGTGCCGAACTGGGTACTCCAGATCTCATTGGCATCGTGTTCCACCCAGCCGGGTTGCGGAAAGATCTGTTTGAACTCTTTCTGGGCCTGACCAACGATCGCCCCTTTTTTATCCACCACCAGGCTGCGGCTGCTCGTGGTGCCCTGGTCGAGGGCCAGAATATAGTGTTCAGTCATAAGGAAAATTTATAAAAGGTAAGATAAGAGAAATAGAAATACGATTTTATCCTGATCCGTCCTTGTGCAGAAGAATCTGTATCTCCCGCTTTCGTCAACTAAATAATAAAGAAGGAAACCCGTTACCGGTTAAAGCAACCTGTCTATGAATTCGTATGGCACCATGTACCTGCAGGAGAAGGTAGTGCGTATGATCGGCTTTAGGAAAGCAGAAAAGGTCAGAAACTCACCCTGAAGCTGCCGAATACGCCAAAGTTTCGGTCACCCGCCCTGGGCAATGAAGCAGGGGTGACCCGCCATACAAAATCCACCCTGAATACTTTCAGGATATTATCGACACCGGTTCCGAGTTCGAGATAGGTCTTGCCATCGAGCGACTGGAAAGTATGACCCTGTTTATAGTTGAGGGCTTTGTTGGCGGGTGACAGACTGCCCCAGAGTGTTTTGGCCGTCCAGAACTGGCGCCAGTGGAGTTTGGGTAAGAGACGGAAGATACCGTTGCCGATATTATGTTCGATATTGATACCGGCAAATTCATCATGAATGAATTCCCAGCGGTTCATCATATTAAAGGCGTACTTATTATAGTAGTACAATTCATTTCCCGGTGCGATATCCAGTAATGTATAAGGAATGGTGCCAAAGGTTTTACCGCCGTAAACATACCAGGAGATATTGCCAAAGGGCGGAACTTTAAAGTAATCGGAGATACTGGCAGATACCTTGGTGTATTTGTAACTGCTTTTCAACACACCCGGAAATCCCCGGGTGATAAAGATCTCCCCGATGGGGTAGATACTGCCAAGGCTGCTGCGGTAAAAATGACTTTCCAGGAAACGTTCCAGGTAGGCAAAACGCAGACGGACCGATACTTCAAAAGTGGTCAATGGTTTTCCGCTGGCGGCGGCCCGGAACGAATCAATAGGTACCAGGTTACGCAGGGGCAGGGTGGATCTGTGCGAAATGGTGATCCGGTTGGACATCCAGGAAAAGGTTTCCTTGAAGAACTCGATCTTCTTTTCATTCACTTTGATATTCTTGACCGGAATTCCCTTTTTTCGGATAGCGAGGGCAAATATATTATCCTGTGATACTTCGCCATAGTAGTTCTGTCCCCAGTCGAGGTCATTGGTGAATGAACCATAGAAGTACATGCGTGGATCTTTTTTGGGGAGATAAAAGATCTCGCCCATGCCTTTCAGGTGCTGATCGCCGAACCCGTAAGCGAGGTAACCATGCAGTTTGATCTTCTTATCAAAATGCTTGTTGGTGCCGAGGTCAAAGCGCATCCGGAAGCCTTCCCAGCCATTGGATGTGATCCAGTTGAACCAGGGCCCGATCTGGTAGTTGCCGATATCCTTATATCCCGTGCCGATAAAGGCCATGGTCTTGGTGAAACGCTGGAATACCGGCGCATTGGTCAGCGTATCGATCATCTTGATGATACTGCTTTCCGTTTTGCTCAACGGCTCATGACGCTCCACGGCCCAGAACTCTTTCGTTTTTTTTCCCGCCTCGGGTAAAGTGATGATCTCTTCGAGGGTCTTGTTTTTGTTCAGTTCATTGAGTACACTGCTGTCATTGACAACAATATGGTCATAGGTAGTGGTCTTTCGCCCTATAAATCCGGGGCGGTCCTTGCCGGCCGGTGAAACATCGGCCACAAATTTATCTTTGGAGAGGAACCAGGTACTGTCATTGATCTGTTTGTATTCCTGGATCAGACTGAGGTTTTCAATAAAATTGACATTGGCATCTTTTCCCAGTCGCAGGTTCATCCGCTGGATGGCAAAACTGCCCACATGCACCCAGCAATCGCCTTCAAACGTATCGCCTCCTTTTCGGCGGGGTGTGAAGATGAGATGGAAATAGCGTTTATTGGCGATGAGTTGGGTGTCGATGACCCGGTAATTATAATAGTAGTCGCCGTTATCACTGATGGGACTCACAAATTGCTTGTCAAATACCGGGATAAAGTTGTTGTACACATTTACCACCTGGTCCATACCGCCCAGCATTTTAGAAACGCTTTCATTTTTTACGCCGTTGGTATTGTAGGCCTTGATGATCTCTCTTCTCTTTTTCGGGGATTTCTGGTAATAGTAATCGGACAGGGCTTCGGTCAGGTAAGTGGGCAGGTATTTTACCCCTTCCGCGGTGTCTATATTGGAATTGATCAGTTCGCTGATCGGTTTCAGTGGTTTGAATTTTCCGAATTTTTCAAAATTGATATTCTTCAGGTCCAGTTCGAGTTTGTTATAAAGTTCGTAGGAGAAGTTATCAAAGCGGTAACGGTCGTTGAACGGTTTATTTTGCACGATCTTCCGCCACACCAATAATCCTTTGTTGACCTTCACTTTCAATTGGGCTCCTTCATTAAAGGTGCCTCGTTCCAGCATGATCGAAAAGGAAGATGAGTCACGGAGGTTATTTAAGATCAGACTGAAGGGCTGATAGCCTACACAGGTGATCTGCAGGGTGTCGGAGGGAAGATGGGAAAGATAGAAACTGAACCGGCCGGCACTGTCGGTGAGTTTACCGGTGGTACTGTTCTTGAATTGGACCGAGGCAAAGGGCACTGGTTCTTCACTATGGGCATCACGGACGAGGCCATGAATGATTTTTGTTTGCCCGCTTGCCTGTACCGAAGTCAGGGCAAACAGGAAGCCAAGGAAATAAGGAACCAGGGGTTTCGGCCAATTCATAGAGGCATAAAAATACATTGACTTCGGCTATAGTCATATGTTAAAATCGGTGAAAGGCGTAAAAGGACCGGAAAAAATTTGGAGGGTTGGGGATTTTTCACATACTTTGTATTACAAAGTGCTTTTTTATGGAAGAAAAATTACCTGAAACCAGCTCATTAAATGACCTCAATGATATTCGCCGGATCATGGAGCGGTCCAGCCGGTTTGTTTCGCTCAGCGGACTGAGCGGGGTGGCAGCAGGTATCTGTGCTATTGCCGGAGCCCTGGTGGCCAACCAGATCTTCAGCAATTATTATGGTATTTATAATAGTCGCGGATTTACGACATGGGATGATTTCAGCCAGCTGAAGTTAAAGCTCATCGGACTGGGTGCGGTCGTCTTTGCACTGGCATTTGCGTCCTCTTTCTATCTGACGTGGCGGAAAGCGAAGAAAGCCGGCCTGCCGGTCTGGGATCATACCTCAAAACGCCTTGCCTGGAATATGCTGGTGCCGCTGATAGCGGGTGGTGCTTTTATTATTGGAATGCTGCGGTATGATGTATGGATCTTTGTAGCGCCGGCCTGCCTGGTATTTTATGGGCTGGCCCTGGTAAATGCCAGTAAGTATACGTTGAATGATATCCGTTACCTGGGGTATTGTGAGATACTGTTGGGAACGATCAACCTGATCTATCCGGGTTACGGACTCTGGTTCTGGGCCATTGGTTTTGGGGTGTTACATATCATCTATGGCGTGATCATGTGGAATAAATACGAACGGAATAACTGAGTACTGAACGAAACAACATGAAAAATCCGATCACCGGTCTGAATAAAATATTTGACAACCGCATCCGGCTGGGAGTGATGAGTGTGCTCATGGTCAATGAAGAGATCAGCTTCAATGACCTCAAGCAACTGCTGGAAGTAACGGATGGCAATCTGGCCACACACCTGGTCACCTTGGAGGAAAACGGTTTCATCAAAGTGCATAAAGGATTTATCGGACGGAAGACCAATACCACGTATTCCATAACCCGGCAGGGGGAGAAGGCGTTTTCAGATCATATCGCTGCATTAGAGACCATGATAAAGGGGGTAAAGTAGTAGCAGCGGAACAGAAGTCACCACTACAGGAAACTGTAGTATTTTTTTAATCTTATACTTTGAAATACAAAGTACTTTTTATTATGAGCAATCGTATAATCGTCCGACGCTGGCTGCTGTTTTTTATCATTTGTCTTGTGATCAGTGGCGCCACCGCCATACCGGCAGAAAGTGAATTGTTGCTGGCCACCCGGCTGATCCCAAGGGGGACGGCAGTGGGTGACTGGCTGGATCAGGTATATCTCGCGGTCGTACTGCAAAACCGGGAAGCCCCGTTTCTTGCCTATGGGTATGACTGGCTGGCCTTTGCCCATTTTGTACTGGCCATCCTCTTTATCGGTCCGTTAAAAGATCCGGTGAAAAATGCATGGGTGATCGAATTCGGTATGATCGCCTGTGCCCTGGTCATTCCCTTTGCCCTTATAGCCGGTTATATGCGGGGCCTCCCGCTCTGGTGGCGGCTCGTGGACTGCTCCTTCGGGGTGATCGGCTTTATTCCTTTACTGATCGTACGCCGCAAGATCGATCTGCTCGAAGAAGAAGAAAATTCTCTTTAAACATCAAACAATAATAAAAGCAGCATGGAAACCTTCGAAACCATCAAATCAGACACGCCCTTATGGGATAAAGGAAAATTATTTATTAAATCCATCGTGATCTTCGGGATCGCACTCTTTCTCTGGGTGCCCACTTTCTTCATCCGCGGCATGGTGAATGAACGGGAGGGCCGGCAGAAAGAAGCGATCGAGGATATCAGCAGCAAATGGGCCGGTAAGCAGACCGTTACGGGGCCACTCCTGATGTTGCCTTACCGGACTTTTGTACCACAGGCCAACGGCGGACAAGCGTGGCAGAAACAATATGCCTATTTTATGGCCGATAAATTAGACATCAGTTCTTCCGTATCGCCCGATAAACGGAAACGCGGCATCTATGAAGTGGCCGTTTATAAAAGTGATATCCGGCTGAACGGGAGTTTTAACGCGATCCGCTGGCAGCAACTGGAAGTACCCGCTGAGCAGATCGATTGGAGCGAAGCAAGGCTGGTCTTCAAGATCGGCGATGCCATCCGCGGGATCAATGAAGACCTGACGGTGAAATGGAAGGACAGCAGTTATACATTCACCCAGGAAGCTACCGGCCAGGCCCAGCTGGATGAAGCATTTGTAACCTCGGTTCCATTGAGTGTGGAAACTGCAGGTACTGCGGTCAGTTTCAGTATGCAGTTTTCCATGAATGGCTCCGGACAGCTATTATTCGCCGCGGCCGCCCGGGAGAATAAAATACAAATGCGCTCCAACTGGCCTGATCCGGCTTTTACCGGTATCAAACTGCCCGATACCCGTGAAGTAAAAGACAGCGGGTTTACCGCCAGCTGGAAATACCTCAACCGCAGTGTGCCACTGGTATGGAAGAATAGTTTTTATAATTTATCAACTACCACTGTGGGAGCTGACCTGCTGATCCCGGTGGATACCTATGATAAAACGGAACGCTCTGTAAAATATGCACTGCTGTGTATCATGCTCACTTTTGCCGCCTTTTTCCTGGTGGAGACCATATATAAACGTTCGCTGCACCTGGTGCAATATGGACTGGCCGGACTCGCCCTGGTGCTTTTTTATACCTTACTCTTATCGGTCTCCGAGTATACCGGATTTAACCTGGCCTATGCGATTGCCGGCGTTTCCACGATCGGACTGATCGGCTGGTTTGTAGGCAGTGTACTCCGTTCATCACGACTTGCCCTTTTTATAAGTATGGTACTCTCCGTAGTGTACGCCTATATTTTCAGCATTATACAATTGCAGGATTATGCATTGCTGATGGGCAGTATCGGATTGTTTGTGGCGCTGGGAGTGATCATGTATTTCTCGAGGAAGTTGGAATGGTAATGGGAGGCGAGAAGCGAGAAGCAAGAGGCGAGAAGGGAACAGCCCCTTCTGAGATATTCGGGTGATGACTTGAAAATTTTTATGAAAAAGTACAAATCATTCTCTGTAAGCGCAAGATTGCGAAGTTTCAGGTATGCATATACTGGGTTATTGCATTTCTTCTTTGAGGAACACAATGCCACTTTACATCTGTTGGCAACAGTTATTGTGACGATAATGGCGGTTTACTTCAGAATAGTTGGAGCTGAGTTGCTGGCACTGGTGATGGTGACAGGAGGGGTGTGGATCACCGAACTGATCAATACGGCGATCGAGCAAACGATGGATCATTTGTCGCCGGATCAACATCCCAATGTGAAATACATCAAGGACCTGGCTGCCGCCGCTGTATTGGTGGCCGCCGGGGTGGCCCTGATCACCGGCGGGATCATTTTTATTCCAAAACTTATCAATTGTTAAACAGATTAAACCAATGAAAACAAACCGGTCCTTTACCCTCCATCAGTGGTTGCTGGCATCTGCACTCTTTAGCTGCGGACTGCTGGCCACCCGGATGATCGTGACGCAAACGATCCAATATATATTTCTGCCCTGGAATCTTTTCCTGGCTTTTATCCCGTACTGGATCACCCGCCGGATCTCGGCCCGTCCGGATCTTTTCGAAAACCGGCTTAAGCGATTCGCATTACTGGCGCTTTGGATGCTCTTTATCCCCAATGCCTTTTATATCATCACCGATCTGTTTCACCTGCGCAATGTCCACTCTGCACCCCGCTGGTTCGACCTGTTGCTCATCTTTTCTTTTGCCTGGAATGGCATCCTCTGCGGCATCATTTCCCTGCGTCGGGTGGAACTGCTCATTGGTCTCGACCGCGGACCGGTTTATTCCATGGCCTTGATCTTTGCCGTGATGTGGCTCAATGCACTGGGCATCTATATCGGTCGTTATCTCCGGTTCAATAGCTGGGATATCGTGACCGATCCCTTTAATCTGATGATGGAGATCGGCGACTTAGTGTTCAATCCGCTTGATAACTGGTATGCCTGGGGGATGACGGGGACCTATGCTTTGTTCATGACCTTGCTTTATTTATCGCTGAAGAAAATGGGAGAGACCTTTCGTGTATGAAATTATCAGTTACCTGTTTTGTTTCCCGCAAAGCG
>CALRQQ020000165.1:0-7319 GCA_943370345.1 Chitinophaga pinensis | reverse complement strand
GGGTGTTTTCTTCGGTATCCGTGAAGTCTGTAATATGCCGGACATTATGAAGAAACTGGAGTTGACCACCGGAGTAGAAGGAAAGAAAGTAATCGTTCAGGGCCTGGGTAATGTAGGCTACCACTCAGCTAAATTTTTCCAGGATGCCGGCGCAAAGATCATCGCCTTGGCGGAATATGAAGGTGCTATCTGGAGCAATGATGGACTGGATGTGGACGCCGTTTTCCAGCACCGTAAAAAAACAGGTTCGATCCTGAATTATCCGGGTGCTGCAAATTTTGACAAATCCGGTGATGCTCTCGAAATGGAATGCGATATCCTGATCCCGGCCGCTCTGGAAAACGTGATCGACGGCAAGAATGCCCCGAATGTTAAAGCAAAACTGATCGGTGAAGCCGCCAATGGTCCGCTGACACCCGAAGCGGATGATATATTCTCAAAAAAAGGGATCATCGTGGTGCCTGATATGTACCTGAATGCAGGCGGTGTAACCGTTTCTTATTTTGAATGGCTGAAGAACCTGAGTCACGTACGGTATGGACGCCTCGAAAAACGCTTCACTGAAAACATGAATACCCATATTCTGGGACAGATTGAAGAACTGAGTGGGAAAAAAGTTAAAGGCCCATCCCGTGAAATGATCCTTCATGGACCGGATGAGGTGGACCTCGTATACAGCGGTCTTGAAGAAACAATGATCAATGCCACCCGCGAGATCATGGAGACCTGGCAGGAAAATCCCGCTATCCCGGATATGCGTACAGCTGCATATGTGGTGGCTATCAACAAAGTGGCCACCGCCTATGCCGAACTCGGCATCTTCCCATAAAGCCAATACCAATTGCTTATACGATCCCGCCTGCACCCGCAGGCGGGATCTTTTATTTAAAGAGGATTTATTATTTTCATAAAAAATAAAAATGACTGTCAGCCAGCAAATCGCCAAACAACTCCGTGCTGTTTACTTTGGAGGCAACTGGACCTTTGTGAATATCCAGGACACTTTAAAAGAAGTAAGCTGGCAACAAGCCATTCAGCCGGTGTATTCGTTCAATACCATTGCCATCCTGCACTATCATATCAATTACTATGTGACGGCTATTAAAAAAGTAATGGAAGGGGGGCCGCTGGATGCAAAAGATGCCTATAGTTTCAGTCACCCACCCATACAATCGGCAGCCGATTGGGACGCTATGCGCTCTGCAGCCGATGCCGCTGTTGTACAACTGGCAGTTTTGATTGAGCAGTTTCCGGATAGCCGCCTCGAAGAGATCTTCTCAGATGAGAAATATGGCAGTTATTACCGTAACCTTACCGGACTGATCGAACATACTCATTACCATCTGGGACAAATCGTTCTGATAAAAAAAATTCTGGCTGAGCGCGGCAAATAAAAAAACAATCACCGGAAATAGTATCCGGGTTTTCAGTACCGGCATCGGTCATTTCATCCCGTAAAAACGACCACTCGCCCCCCTTTTCCATGTTGCTGAATTGAGAAAAACTATCTTCATGGAATAAAACATAAACCATGAAATTATTGCTGACATTACTGACTGGACTTTCCCTGATCACCGTACAGGCTCAAACGGCGGATGAAATTGTGCAGAAACATGCCGCCACCCTGGGCGGACTGGAAGCCATGAACAAAGTAAGTTCCTTTAAAACTACGGGTACCGTTACGGCTCAGGGCAATGAACTCCCGGTCACTGTACAGGTGGTCAATGGCAAAGCCATGCGGAACGAAGTGGAAGTTATGGGACAATCGGTAATTATGGTGTATGACAATGGCAAAGGCTGGACCATTAACCCGTTTACAGGAGCCACTGAAGCGACCGATATAACCGGTGCCCAACTGAATGAACTCAAAAGTCAGTCCTTCCTCGCCAGCAATCTGGCGGACTACAAAAACCGTGGCCATCAGGTAGAGATCGCAGGTCAGGAAGACGCCGAGGGTATAAAGTGCTTTAAACTTAAATTCACTAATAAGGACGATGGCAAGATCATCTTCTATTTTATCAACGCCACCAATTATACATTGATCAAAGCGGTTACCAAACGTGAGATCCAGGGCGAAGAAGCTGAGATTGAGACCTTGTATTCAGACCTGAAAGAATTCAATGGGATTAGTTATTACATGACCCGGGTCCAGAAAATGAACGGAGAAATTTTTTCTGAAATGCACCTGGAAAAATTCGAACTGAATGTGCCGGTAGATGAGGCTGTTTTCAAAAAACAATAAGTATATAAGCCTGTTACCCAAAAGGCTGCTTCGGGATGAAACAGCCTTTTTTATTCCCCGGCATTAAAGACGATTTTCTTTATGACCCAATCGGTGGTAACCCTTCCAGCGGATGAAGACTCCCCCCCTGCTTATGCCAGCCAAAACCATTGGACCCATTGGTAATTACGAGGTAAGTTACCGGTATACTGATATTGTACCGGAGTACCTGTTCCAGTACCGACTGGTCCAATTGTACCTCGGGTGCCTTACACTCTACCATCATCCAGGGTAAATGATCCGTATTGTAAACCAATATGTCAAAACGCCGGTTCATCTCCCCGAAACGGAATTCCTTTTCCACAGCTATCAGGGATAATGGATATTTCATCTCCTGTACCAGGTATTGCAGAAAATTCTGACGCACCCACTCTTCCGGAGTGAGCACCAGCCATTTTTTGCGGAATACATCAAATATGTACTCCTTTCCCGACTCGTTTTTGATCCGGAATGAAGGTTCAGGATAATGAAAGCGTAACATGGTTCAAATGTACTGGGTTTTTGACAGTTGGTCTGTCCCGGAGCGAAATCAACGGAATCCGGTTAATTGTTTAAATTCGCTTATGAAGACAAAAGAAGAAATCGTCCACAACTGGCTGCCCCGCTATACCGGGGAGCAACTGGAAAATTTCGGGGAGTATATCCTGCTGACCAATTTCAGCAACTATGTGACCATGTTTGCCGACTGGAATAAAGTGCCTGTGATCGGGGAAGGAAAACCCATGCAATGTGCCACCGCCGGCAATATCAGTATCATCAATTTTGGCATGGGTAGCCCCACCGCGGCCACGATCATGGACCTGCTCACCGCCATCGGTCCTAAAGCCGTTCTCTTCCTTGGGAAATGCGGAGGACTAAAAAAAAGAAATAAGCTCGGGGATCTCATTTTGCCGATTGCAGCGATACGAGGAGAAGGTACATCGAATGACTATTTCCCGGCAGAAGTGCCGGCACTGCCCGCCTTCGCCCTTCAGAAAGCGGTTTCCACCACGATCCGTGATTATGAAGTGGACTACTGGACCGGCACTGTATACACCACCAACCGGCGTGTATGGGAGCACGACGAACCCTTCAAGGAATATTTACAAAAAGTAAGGGCCTATGCCATTGATATGGAAACAGCCACCATCTTTACGGTAGGCTTTTACAATAAGATCCCCACCGGTGCGCTTTTGTTGGTCAGCGACCAGCCTATGATACCGGAAGGAGTGAAAACAGAAGAAAGTGATAAAAAAGTGACTGCCAGTTTTGTGGAGAATCATTTAAAGATCGGTATAGATTCCCTTAAGCAGCTGATCAACGACGGGCATACCGTTCGTCACCTGAAATTCTGATAGCACCAATGCAGCCCCTGCTCCGTATAAACAACCTCAGTATTGATTTCAATACCGATGCAGGTATAAACCATGCATTGACGGGTATAAACATTAGCGTCGACCGGGGCGAGATCCTGGCCCTTGTCGGTGAATCCGGTTCAGGGAAATCCGTAACATCCCTTTCCATCCTTCAATTATTGCCCGCTCCACCTGCAGTCTACCGTTCCGGTGAAATCCTGTTTTCGGAAGACGGGCACTCCGTCATCGATCTGTTGAAACGGGACCGGTATGGCCTGCAGGATATACGAGGCAATAAGATAGCGATGATCTTCCAGGAGCCGATGACGTCCCTGAACCCGGTACTCACTTGTGGCAATCAGGTGATGGAAGCGTTGCTGCTGCATAAAAAAGGTACAAGAACGGACGCAAAGAAACGTACCATTGAGTGGTTCTCAAAAGTAAAACTGCCGGATCCTGAAGGGGTATTCAACCGATATCCGCATCAGTTGAGTGGCGGTCAAAAACAACGGGTCATGATCGCCATGGCCATGTGCTGCGAACCCTCCCTGCTGATCTGCGACGAACCCACCACTGCCCTTGACGTAACTGTACAGAAAACCATTCTTGAACTGATCAGGGAATTGCAACAGCAATCCGGGATGGGTGTTATTTTCATCACCCATGACCTCGGTGTGGTGGCCGAGATTGCCAATCGTGCTGCAGTGATGTATAAGGGCGCGATCGTGGAACAGGGAAGTACTGAACAAATTTTCCGTGCAGCTGCACATCCATATACAAAAGCCCTGCTCGCTTGCCGGCCGGTCAATCATAAACGGGGCGAACGGCTGCCGGTGGTCGCCGATTTTATGGAACCCGGAAAAGAACCTGTTATCAAACACGCGGTGCCTGACGCACTAAAAGATAATAAACAGGAAGTCTTATTAAAAGCAGAAGGTTTATCGGTATGGTTCCCTGTTAAGAAAAACATACTGGGCAATCCTTTACAATATACCAAAGCCGTGGATGAGGTCAGCTTTGAAGTGTACAAAGGAGAGACCCTTGGATTGGTAGGTGAAAGCGGATGCGGAAAAACTACGTTAGGAAGAACCTTATTGCGGCTGATCGAACCAACCGCAGGAAAGATCATTTACGGGCAGACGGATCTGACAGCCCGGAAAAAAGAATCCCTGAAATCCATACGCAAGGATATACAGATCATATTTCAGGACCCCTATTCTTCGCTGAATCCCCGGCTGACCATTGGTGCGGCGATCGCAGAGCCGATGAAAGTGCATCAATTATATTCCTCTGATCAGCAACGGAAGGATAAAGTGGCGGAACTCCTGGAAAAAGTCAATCTCCGGCCGGATCATTTTTCCCGATATCCGCATGAATTCAGCGGCGGGCAACGGCAACGAATCGTCATCGCCCGGGCCCTTGCACTTAATCCTTCATTTATTGTTTGTGATGAATCTGTTTCTGCCCTTGACGTGAGTGTACAGGCGCAGGTACTGAATCTGCTGAATGACCTGAAAAAAGAATTTGGCTTTACCGTCATCTTTATCTCACACGATCTCTCAGTGGTCCGTTATATCAGCGACCGGATCATGGTCATGAATAAAGGCCGAATAGAAGAAAGCGGGGACGCCGATGACATTTATCTGCACCCCCGCTCTCCATATACACAAAAGCTGATCGCGTCAATTCCCAAGGGGCTTATTGCCGCCGGTTAACCGGTAACCCGTGATCCTTGAAAAATTACTGCCGTAATCGCGGTTATTCTCGTTGTAAAACTGGAGGGCACTTTTTCTTTTCTCGTACAGCATTTTTTTCAACTCTTTGCGCATCTGCGTTTTCATTGCTTCTCCGGTAGTGGCTTTTTCATCCGTAAAGCGGGTGAAATCATAAGTGCCGTAACGGGAAGACTGGTCATAATCGTTCCAGAGATTTAAATGCAATGGCAATGAAAGTGTATCCAGGAACTCGAACTCACGGGGATTCTCGGGAACCAGTCCTACCACAGCCAGTTTCCAGTTCAGGTCATCCTTCTTCATCTTATAATTGAAGAAATAGATAAATCCTTTCTTCCCCTTGTATGTAGCGCTGATCCGGTCGGCATAGACGAGAGAGTCCGGCTTGTCGTAGGATTTCATGCGCAACAACGAGCTTTTTCCAAGATCCAGGTGATTATTATACATAGCCGGGAATTTATCCAGCTTTTTCATTTCCCGCAGGTCGCTGTACAGGTCGTAACGGTATTCATCCAGTCCGCCAAAATACCGTAGCAGGCTGTCCGGGTAAGGCCGACCTTTCTTGATCAGCTGAAGCAGGATATTATACCTGAGTTTCTTATCATTCGAACCCAGCATCTGATTGATCAGGGGCGATACGGCGGGATGACTGTCCCAGAACGGGATCAGTAATTTCGCATATTGTGTCAGGAGATCATTCCCGTCATCTTCGTCTTCCTCATCATCCGCCCTCCCCTTCTTTTCTTCCTTGCTGGCCTCTGCTTTCTGAATCGCCGCTTTCTTTTCTGCAATGGCTTGCTTTTTTAATTCCTGTTTGGCCTCCAGCAGGAATTTGTTATAGTACATCACATAATCCGAAGGCTTGAGCAGATTACTGTCAGCCATTTCGCCCAGCAGATCCATGACCGGAGATTTATAATCCTCCAGGTTCAACAGAGGCAGGAGATCGGGAAGGATGGTTTTAGTCAGCAGTAGGGTATCCGATAACCGGTCAAGGAAATTATTGCTGCGGAAATACCTGTCCATTCCTGAACGGCGGCTGAGTTTGAACAAGGAACTGGAATAGGTGTAGCCATTATCATAGTCGCCACTGAAATCCAGTACAGGCGGTTCATTTGCGATTATATTTCTGAAAAGGCCATATGCATATTCATTCCGGTGCTCCAATAATCCCTGTAAAACCGGATACACCAATTGAACCGTATCTCCTAATGCATAATATAACTCCCGCAGATAATCCGAAGAGGCATGGGTATCGATCTCCCCGAGTTTGGCGATCAGGTCCTTCTTGGTACTCAGGTATTTTTTCTGCTCCCAATTACAGGCGCTGATCGCATTCTTCAGTTCACCAAGATCTGTCGAGTCAAGGTAGATCTCGGCAATACTGCTTAAGGCTTTTTTCCGTACAACCGTATCCGGACTCCGGAGGTCTTCGAAAAACAGGGCGGATTTTTTAGCAAACGGATTAAGCCCCTTCAGCGTATCAGCCGGTGTAAAGGTTTCATAGAACTGCCGCACAAAATCGCTGGGCGTACTAAGCGTGTCTGTGAGTGTAGTCAGTGTAAAAGTTACTCCGTCCTTATAATAGGCCTTGTACCAGATGGCCCGGCTGCTGCCGGTATCCGTTACCAATACCTCCCATATTTTACGATTTCCCGCCAGATCGGTCTTTTTATACTTCCTGATGATCCAGGTGGAATCGTCCTGATAATAAAAAGCACTGTCCCTGTTCAGGTGGCTGCTGTCGCTGGAATAATGATACCGGGATGATTTGTAAAATGCCACATGTATCTTTTCCCCCGTGGTGTCATTTCCGATAACTTTCCCCCTGAAAGTACCTCCTTCCAGGAGCTGGGCCTCGGTCTCTTCTTCCTCATCATCCCCGGATATATCCAGTGGAATATCGAGCTTGATCTTTTTTTCTTCAGGGAACACAGGAGTCTGAACGCTGAAATATAGACTGGTGTCTTT
>CALRQQ020000164.1:0-7450 GCA_943370345.1 Chitinophaga pinensis | reverse complement strand
ATCCTGCTTCACTTCCATGTAATCAAACTCCGGCATATGTGCGGAGGGGATCCTGAATTCACTGCTCATTACCGTCCAGGTACTGTCCTGTATCCGGATCTCCCCTTCAATGGTGGCATTACTCAACTGCCGGGGACGTATTGCAATGGTATAGATCTTGGGTTTGACGGTGCGGTCGATCTTAATTGTCTTGAATTTATATGCTACCAGTCCGCTGTAACTCAGGGGTGACACAAAAGGGATCTTTGATACCGGGGGTGCCTGTATCATATTGTTGAAAATATAGAAGTCGCCGTCTGTGGTGGTAAGGTAAAAAAGGCTTTCTTCCCGGCCTCCCCGCTTATTCACACCCAGTCTTTCTTCGCGGATCTGTCCGTTCGCATTTTTATCAAGATGCAGCGACACTTCGGTCATGGACATGCCGTCAAAATTCTCCCGCTGCACACTATCGGTCTCATCCGGCTTCCGTCTTTTCACTACCCCGGAGTCCATCTGGAAAGCCCGGATATATACATTACAGGAATAGGAACCGATCGCATTCAGTATCGGCTCTTTGTTCTTGATCACATTCCGGATCAGTTCTTCCGCCCGGTCACGGGTCTTTACCTTCAGTATCACTTCTCCCAGGCTGGGGCCGTCATCGATCTCCATCATCACATTTTCCACCACATCCTCATTATTGATATAGAACGTGACAATCTTTGTTTTAAAACCCACCATGCTAACCACCAGGTCATACTTTCCGCGTTCAAGAAAGAAACTGAAGGACCCGTCATCTTTTGTAACGGTTCCTTTACGGAGTTCCTTTACTTCCACACTGGCCAGCTGCAGCGGTTCCTTTTTATTGTCCATGACCAACCCGGACACTTTGTATAACTGTGCCATGGACGTCAGCGAAGTGAAGAACAGCAGGAAGAATAAAAGGGATCTGTATGTCATCTTCAGGGTAAGCATTACAGGTTAATCTACAAATGTTGCAAATTGTAACGGCATATCCTGACCCTGCGCTGTATTTTGGCATTTTTTAACATCCGTCTTGTACAACGTGGAATGGTTATGTCCTGATTGCAGGACAAAAATAGTTGTTTATTTTCTATGTGGCGGACACCCCGTTGTTTCAGGGATCAAAGAGGAATGGATACGGTAAGTTTAAACCCTTTTTCGGGAGCAGTCTCTATATCAACGGACCCTCCGTAAATGCTGACCCGGCCGCGCATATTGCGGATACCGATACCATCCGTACTCTTACCGGGTTCCATACCGGCTCCGTTGTCACGGATCACCAATTGTACATTGGTTTTTTTGATACCAATACTGATATCCACCCGGGTGGCCCGTGCATATTTGATAATATTTGTGCATTGTTCCTGTGCAATCCGGTAAAGAGCGATCTTTCGTTTATCATCCAGCAACTCTTCGTTAAATCCTTTACGGCTGAACGAAACTTTAATGGGTTGCTGGTAGAACATCCCATGTGCCAGGCTGGCCAGTTGTTTGGGCAGGCTTATCAGCTTCATATCGGGAGTGGCCAGTGAATGGGACAGTTTGCGGTTCTCTTCGATGGCCCGCTGGATATTGCGGATGCTGTCTTCCAGTACCTCCTTGTACTTCGCGGGATCCTCGGCCACCACGGCCAGGATCAGCTTGGTACCCACCAGGATCTGATTCACATTATCATGGAGTTCCTGTCCTAAGAAGTTCCGTTCTTTCTCTTGTGCATCCAGGGCGGTTTCAGTGATCCGGACCTGTTCATTCCTTTCCCGTTCCTTGAGTTCCAGTTCCAGTTTCCGTTTTTCAGTTATATCATTCCGGATGGCCAGAAACTGGGTGGGTTTTCCTTTTTCATCCAGAAACGGAACGATCGTGGTATCGGCCCAGTGCAGGGTACCGTCCTTGGCCTTATTGCACACTTCCCCTTTCAGTACCTGTCCGTTTTTGATCGTGGACCAGAAATTTTTCCAGAACAAACTGTCATGTATACCCGAATTCAGTATTTTATGATTCACCCCGATGATTTCTTCTTTTGTATACCCATACAAGCGTTCAAAGTTGTCATTCACATACGTGATATTGCCGGCCGGATCGGAGAAGGATACGATCGTGGCCTGATCAATGGCGTATTTATAGGCAGAGATCTCCTTGATACTTTCCTGCAACGCGGCTTCTGCCTTTTTCCGGTCTGTAATATCCCTCCAGATGGTATAGAACAACTGCCGGCCTTTCACAAAGATCGGGGTCAGCATCACTTCTACCGGGAAGTCGCTGCCATCCGCCTTCCGGTGTATCCATTCAAAGCGGTTGTATCCTTTTTCCAGTGCTTCCCGGATCAGCCGCTTGGCTTTGACAGATGACAATGTGCCGTCCGGTTGTTTTTTGGGTGAAAGTTTCCAGGGGGGCTGCTGAAGAAATACATTCCGGCTGCTGTATCCCAGTAAGGTTAACGTGGCATCATTACAATCAATAAAATTTCGTCCGTCCAGGATGAGGATCGCTTCACTGGATTCGCGGAACAGCCGGTTGAAGGCCTCTTCGCTTTCCACCAGGTCCTGCTGAGTGCGCTTTAGTTTTGAGATATCCGTTCCCATACCAACCACGCAGGGAATCCCTTCATAGGTCAGTGCCATGGAGTTGATATAGAGGGGGACCTTCCTTTTGTCCTTGGTGGTCAGCAGCACATCCACACCGGGTAAGGTTTCGTGAAAATGATGCTGGATTCTTCCCCTGACCTTTTCTTTTTCTTCCGCTTCATAAAAATCGAGCGGGTGCATCTGCCGGATCTCAAAGGCATTGTAACCGGAAATGGTTTCGAAATTCTTATTCCAGCGAAGGAATTTTCCATCGCGGGTATAGAGATAGAATATTCCCGGCATTTTCTGGATCAGGGAGTCGGAAAGCATTTTTTCAAACTGCAGTTTTTCCCCGATGCGTTTCTGCTGGGTGATATCCACATAGGCCCCGATCACCCGCACCGGCAGTCCTTCCTCATTCCGGATCACATAGGCCCTGTCCAGAACGGTACCCCAGGTACCATCAGATAACTGGTAACGAAAATCATCCTGCCAGGAGTCCACCTGGTTTTTACGGATGCGTTTCAACCGGCTGATGATCTTATCCCGGTCATCCGGATGTACTTTACGGATCCAGTCAGGCAGGGGGGGCACCGGACCGGCCGGATCATAGCCCATCATATTGAAATAAGCTTCATTCCACCAGATCGTATCATTGACAATATCCCATTCCCATACAGCATCATTGGTAGCTTTGGACAGCAGTTGAATACGTTCATTGAAATGCCGGACCTGCCTGTCCAGTAAGATCTTTCCGGTAATATGTTCATGCACCCCGATAATCCGCCGGGCCCTGCCCTGCTCATCCCGATCTGTTACTTTCCCGGTAAAACGGAACCATTTGATCTCCCCGTTCCTGCACACCACCCTGAACGTGGCATCCAGCGAAGGATTTTGGCCCTTCAGTGTCTGCATAAACAGCGCTATTGCCGATTCCCTGTCCTCCGCATAAATGGCATTGAGCCAGAACTCGGGACGTGACAGATCTATTTCATTTGTATATCCAGTCTGTTCCCTTGTTTTGGCAGATATAAACGCAGTCTTTTTTTCGAAATTCATTTCCCACACTCCGAGTTCACTGTTATCCAGCGCCAGTTTCCAGCGTAATTCATTTTCCCGGATCTTATTCTCTGCATTTTTGCGTTCGCTGATATCCCGCATAAACGAAACACAGGTACTGTCCGTCAATCGCCGGGTGGTCGTCTCAATAAAAATACCGCTGCCGTCTTTTCTCCTGAAACATCGTTCATTGATTATTGTGATCCCTTTTTTCAGTCCCAGGAAGCGGGGAGGATTCCGGCTTAAATCGTCCGGGAATGTAATATCCGTCACTTTCATTGCCTGGAACTCATCCTTTGTATAACCGAATAATTCAGTCATCCGCTTATTGACACTGATATATTCATTTCTGTCCACATCATAAAAGCAAACACCGTCGGCCCCTTCTTCAAAAAGAGTACGGTAACGTAACTCACTTTCCTGCATGGCCTGTTCCATGATCTTTCTGGAGCTGATATCGCGGCCAATGACCAGTATCCGGTCGCCCGTAAGCAATTTTGAATTCAACTCGGCATGAAAAACAGAGCCATCTTTACGGCGTACTTTTCTTTCCTGCAGGATCGATTCGTGATTAATGATCTCGGCCATGCGGATCGGCGGATCGCCTGGACCGATCACAAGCAGACTGAAAATATTAAGTCCTGCCAGTTCCTGGCGTGAATAACCTGTCATTTTCTCCGCCATGGTATTGATATCCAGACAGCGGCCACTCAGGTCTGCAATGATGATCGCATCAGCAGCCTGTTCCACCAGCGAATGGTATTGCTGCTCGCTCCGGATGAGTTGCTGCTCCGCCAGTTTCTGTGCAGTTATATCGCGGTAATAAACGGAGACCCCTTCCGGCGAAGGATAAATAAAATCCTCAAACCATTTGTTGCGGGCGGAATAATACAATTCAACCCGCATGGGTTGCTGGGACTCCATCGCTTTATGTAAACTATGGAAAAAAGGCTCTGACATCACTTCCGGAAATACCTCCCATATGTTTTTACCAATAAGTTCCCGGGCCGGGCAGCCATGTAATTCTTCGGCTTTAGTATTGAGATAGGTGTATTTCCATTCCTTGTCCAATGCCAGAAAAGCATCCGTGACCCGCTCAAAAACAGGATTGATTATCCCTGACCCTGGCGCTGTGCTCACGCCAAGGTTCCCGTTTTCCCGGATGGTGCCCATTACACCGATGACTTGTTTGTCGTCCCTGAGGGGTCGCAGTTCCATCAGAAAACTCCTGGTCAGGTTGGAACAGGTCCATTCAAAAAACACCCGTTCACCACCCAAAGCACGGTACAAATGTTTCCGGAAATCACCCAATTGTTCAACGGTAAAATGATCAGTGAGTGAAGTGGGGGGGCGCTGTTCTGCTGTCACCAGTCCGCAGAGTGTCATACAGGCTTTATTCTGCCATGTAAATTCACCACGGGCATCAAACATACAGATCGCATCCCCGATGGCATCAAGCATCAGCGGATACAATGCACCTTCCCGCGCAGCCAGTGCTACATCGGTTGATGGTGACAGGGAGGTTCGGTTGGGGCCTGCAGGCATATTTTTTGGTAATACAGAAAAGAGTGCTGACAAAATTTAGCCAAAACATCTGAAACGGGAGAGCATAAGTATTTTATTTATTAAATGATTCGTGTAATGTTTATTATTTACTAATTGTTTACCCTTATATAAATATTGCCGGAAAATCAGTATTATGACAGCGTTATCCCCCGCCCCGGTGAAGTACCACAGCATAGCATCCGAATACTTGTAAACGTACCCGTCATACCTGATCATGTCCCGGTTGATCTAAGACCAGAACAAATGATACGGGAATGCCGGATCACCATTACGCATTGCATACAGAAAAAAGCAATCCGATGTACAGAAGATGCCTGTTCTCTATTCACAACCTGTGAATAAGTAAGCTCAGGTATTTACCGTATTGCTGATTAATATTGGTAAAGAAGGGCAGGCTCCTGTAAAAGGACAGGAGACGCAGATAATCCGGTACCGCCCTTTGGCCGGCTTAGCGAAACATAAACCGTAGCAATTGACAGACACTATCATTAATCTTGAAACCGTAAACCCTATTGAATTTTTTGGTGTTAACAACGGTAAACTCGACATCCTCAAGAAAAAATTTCCTCTTCTCAAGATCCTCTCCCGCGGAACCCAGCTCAAGCTGAGCGGTGCACCGGAACAGATTGAAAATGCCCGGGAAAAGATCTCCCTCATCGTCACATACCTTGAACGGAACGGGCATATGAGCCAGAACTATTTTGAACAGATCCTGGGCGGTGATGATGCGGAAGTGATCGATCATTTCAAGGAGAAGAACCCCAACGAAGTATTGGTCTTTGGTCCGAATGGAAAATCAGTAAGGGCGCGAACCGCCAATCAGAAAAAACTGGTACAGGAAGCCGAAAAAAATGATATCGTCTTTGCGATCGGACCTGCGGGTACGGGTAAGACCTATACCGCGGTAGCCCTGGCAGTCAGAGCACTGAAAAATAAGCAGGTCAAGAAAATCATTCTGACTCGTCCGGCCGTGGAAGCCGGCGAAAGCCTTGGATTCCTTCCCGGTGATCTGAAGGAGAAGATCGACCCTTATCTGCGCCCCTTATATGATGCACTGGATGATATGATCCCGGCCGATAAACTCGGGTATTATATGACTACCCGTACCATTGAGATCGCCCCGCTGGCGTATATGCGCGGACGGACCCTGGATAATGCTTTTATCATTCTGGATGAGGCCCAGAATGCCACTGATCTCCAGATCAAAATGTTCCTCACCCGTATCGGGGCTAATGCCAAGGCCATCATCACCGGGGATATGACCCAGGTGGATCTCCCGCGCAACCAGCGCAGCGGATTATCCACGGCGGTACGGATCCTGCAGAATATCGATGGCATCGGTCATATAGAATTGGATGAGGAAGATGTGGTACGTCACCGCCTGGTGAAACAGATCCTGCGGGCGTATAACAAGGAACACGAGAAAGACGAACGAAATCATTGATGATAGAGGTCCCGGTAAACCGGGACCTTTTTTTGGCTGGTTTTGCCTGTGGCAAAATTCAGCCACGGATGGACATGGCCCAGTTGGTAATATCCCTGAAAATGGGGATAGGCAGGGATAAACCATTTGCCTACATTTGGCAAAATCAAAAACATTTAACATGAAACGTATTTCTGTTTTTCTGCTGGCGGCAGCTACCCTGGCCGTAGCCACTATTGGTTGTAACAGTGCTGGCGGCAGCGGAGACCCTAAGGCGGTGGTACTTGCATTTTCTGAAAAACTGTCCAAAAAAGATTTTGACGGTGCCGCCCGGTTAGCAACAAAGGAAAGTAAACCCTTTCTTGATATGATGAAATCGGTAATGCAAATGGCCGAAAAATTTGCAAAAATGGGCAACCAGAAACCGGAGGTAAATGAGTTTAGTGAAGTAACGATCGGAGACCCCAAAATAAACGGAGATATGGCCCTGGTGCCTTTTACGACCAAAGGTCAGCCCACATTTGAATTTCCGCTGAAAAAAGAAAATGGTGCCTGGAAAGTGGATCTGACTTCAGAAGTGCTTGGCAAAATGGGAATGGATGCCAAAGAAACAGATGGCAATGCAGGAATGGATGAAATGAAAAAAGGAATGGAAATGATGGACACCATGATGAAAGAACTCACCCCGGAGAAAATGGAAGAGTACAAGAAAATGGGAGAAGAAATGGAGAAAAAGATGAAAGAGCTCAAACAATAATTACCGGAAGGAACTGCGAAGGCCGTCACTGCATGACGGCCTTTTTTTTTGCCACGGGTAACATAAATACCCGTGAAA
>CALRQQ020000163.1:0-7458 GCA_943370345.1 Chitinophaga pinensis | reverse complement strand
TAAAAAAAATCACATGATCTGCCCCTTTTTTTCAAATGGAATGTGTAAAAATGATTGTGGAACAGGAAATGACAAAATGATTACAATCCGGAATAGTATAAACTGAAATGTAATGGTGATCAACGGATTTTTTTCCGGATCACCGTTTCCCAACTCTCATATTCCCCTTTGCATCGGGTGGCTTCTGTTTTCATCCAGCTTGTGATCTTATTAATGGTGGTCAGATCTGCCTTATCCTCCCTGGAAATAATTAAAGAATAAGGCAGGTCCTTCCGGTCCGTACTGTCTTTGGAAATAATACGGTAGTGCTGGCTGATGGCCTTATAAATAAAACACTCCCGGTCCTTTGCTGTTTTAAAATTCAGCATATGATCGACCGGCCTTGGAATGGACATATTATCGCCTGCTTTTTCAAGGCGCATGATAATGCGCTGGTTGGACATATAAAGCCGGGTAACTTCATTGGGATAAAGAAAATGCAGGTACGCATCCCATCCTTTATCTTCCTTGATGAGAAATGCAGGGGTATAACCCGTGAAATGGTCATTCAGCAATTTGATCACAGCCATTTTCAGACCGTTGGTATCCTTTACATAAAAATAGTCCTTACGTTCACACTGATAGGCGAATGTGCCGGCCAGGATTGTTCCGGCTTGCTTTCCAATCAGGGACACAATTGAATCAGAAATTCTGTTAAGGGTGATAAAGGCCGTTGCAGCCGGTAAACCCTTCCGGGTACAATTCTTGAATTTTACTCCGGCTGCAAAAAGAAAGGGACGGGTACTGTCCGGTGCCACCTGTTTCAATGACATATTCACCAACGTACTGCCCGGTCCTTTTTCATACATTGCCAGGTAAGTATCCCATTCGCCATTCTGGGCCATTGTGGTTATGCTGCAAAAAACAAAAACAGGTAAAAGCCATTTGATCATGCCCGCGAAGTTAACCGGAAACAACGGCAGGAGGGTAGGCCGGGGAGGATTTAGGAATTTATTATAGGTCCCGGAGGGAATTCGCCGGCAGACAAGCTCACATCCCGCAACTATTTCCAAAATGTTACTCGTTTTACGAAATGCCTTTCGTACTTCGTACTTCTAACTTCGTACTTCTAACTTCGTACTTTCTCTTTGATCCATTCCACCAATGCTTTCTTGATAGCTTCACCGATTAGTTTTTGTTTTTCAGGATCAGTCAGGATAGCACGGCTGGCGGCATTATCACCAACTTCCAGTAATACGCGGTAAGGAGCTTTATTTACATTTTCATCCAGGCTGTAAAAACTAAGTTTGCCGGTAGCTGCGCAACGGTAATCATTGCGGCCGGTGGTGCTGTCCAGCAACACCCCCCTGTTTTCCATACCGGATACATCACAGATCGCTTTTACCAGAACTGCCGCGAGTGCCCGGTTATCCTGCTCATAGGGATCCCCGAAGTGGATATAGCCCCAGACAGCATTTCGTTTGGTGCCTCCGTTATTATGTACTGAAATAAAAACCCGGGGCTTTTTCTTATTCGATTCCCGGAGTTCAAAGGCATAACCTGAAAGCTGGCCATTGATCACAGCGGAAGTGTGCAATATTTTGGTATTACTGCCCGAATCGGCATGGTGACAGGCCGTATTACCCAGGCTCCAGACCTTGTACTCCCGCAGACCCGGCCGGGTACTCATTGCTGCTTCCACAATGGCATTGCAGGTGGCAGCCTCGCTGAAATCCTTACCGGTATCGGTCTGATGGGAAGGTTGCCAGACCACAACCGGCTCAGTATTACCCGCCTTTTTTGCGGGGGAGCAACCCAGGGTCAAAAACAGGATCACTCCGGTTATGCATTTTGCTTTTAACATATCGGATCTTTTACTAAAAATAGGCTAATTAAGGCCGGGAGGAGCTGCCAAATTCCCGCAGGAACCTGACCGGAAATTGCCAAAAAGCCGGTTCAGGGCCCGGTTTTCCACCTTAAAAAATCTTCCCACATTTTATACATTATGGTGTGAATAACTGCCACCTTACCAACCCGCTTTTTATCCCCCTTTGACTTAAATTCGCCGCCTGACTTAACCCGAAATTAAAAAGTAAACCGTGAGATTAAAGAGTTTAGAAATCAAGGGCTTTAAGAGCTTTGCCGACAAGACGGTAGTGAATTTTGACGACAACATTACCGGTATCGTCGGACCAAACGGATGTGGTAAATCGAACATCGTGGATAGTATCCGTTGGGTGATCGGTGAACAAAAGATCAGCCAGCTCCGGAGTGAAAACCTGGACAGCCTGGTGTTCAACGGATCAAAGACCCGAAGCGCCAGCGGACTGGCCGAAGTAAGCCTCACTTTTGAAAATACACGCAACCTGTTGCCGACTGAATTCAGTACTGTTACTGTTACCCGGAAGTTTTATAAAAGCGGAGAGAGTGAATACCGTCTGAATGATGTGCAATGCCGGTTGAAGGATATCCAGAACCTGTTCATGGATACGGGTATCAGTACCGACAGCTATGCGATAATTGCCCTCGACATGGTGGATGACCTGATCAAGGACAAGGATAATAGCCGTCGTAAAATGCTGGAGCAGGCGGCGGGTATCTCGATCTACAAGACCCGTAAAAAAGAAGCCCGTCAGAAACTGGAAGCCACTGAATCAGATCTGGCCCGTATCGAGGACCTGCTCTTTGAGATCAATAACCAGCTGAAAGCATTGGAAAGTCAGGCAAAGAAGGCTGAGAAGTACCATGAGATCAAAAAGGATTACCGTGAGATCAGTATCGAACTGGCCAAGGCCTCTCTCGAGGGCTTCAACCTTTCCTACAAGGAGCTGAACGAGCAAAGCGATATTGAAACGGATAAAAAACACCGTCTCGAAGCAGAGATCGGTACCCGCGAAGCGGAACTGGAACAGGAGAAACTGGCTTTTGTTGAAAGAGAACGTCAGTTGCAGTCCATGCAGCATCAGTTCAACGAAATGCTCCAGACTGTTCGCAGTAAAGAGAATGACAAGAACCTCTCGGCGCAACGTCTCGAGCACCTGCGTGAGAAGGAGGGCAGCCTTCAGGAGTTTTTGCTGAAGGCAGAAGGTCAGCTCAAAGGCATTGAAGAAAGTATTGGCTTCACATCACTTCAGGTCACCGATGAAGAAAAAAGCCTGGAAATGCTGAGTGAGCAACTGGCTCAGCTGAACAATGATGTAAGCGCCAAGCGCGAGATCCTTGATGAAAAACGCCGGATGCTGGACAGTCTCCGTGGGGAATACCAGCAGATACAGCGCAGTCAGTTTGACGCGGAAAAGAAAGTGGCCGTGGCCGATACGTCGGTCCAGAACCTGCAACGTGTGATCCTTCAGATCGAAGAAGAGCGGGTACAGCGTGAAGAACAACGTGCACACCTGGATGAAGAACGTCAGCTGAAAGAAAAGGAACTGGGCATCAAAAAAGTGGATCTGGAACAGCTGCAACAACACCAGGAAAATACCAAAGAACAGATATTGCAGACACAGGCCGTGCTTGATGGACTGCGCAATGACCTGGCAGATGAAACCCGGAAACTGGATGCCAAAAAGAATGAGCATGACCTGCTGAAAAGCATGATCGATTCCATGGAAGGGTATCCGGATTCTGTGAAGTTCCTGCATAATAACAGTCACTGGAACCACAGCGCTCCGATCCTTTCCGATGTACTGTATGTGAACGAAGAATTCCGTACCGCTCTCGAGAATGTACTGGAACCTTACCTGAGTTATTATGTGGTCAACAACCTTCAGGAAGGTTTACAGGCTGTACACTTGCTGGATGAGAATAAGAAAGGGAAGGCCAATTTCTTCCTGCTCGATAAAGTGAATGACGGGGCCAGCGGTATCGCAGCCCATCAGCTCGAAGGCGCGATCCCTGCACTGAGTGTAGTGGAAGTGGATGAGAAGTACCGCAAACTGGCAGAACACCTGCTCGGCAATGTTTTTATTGCGGACAGTGAGGATGCCCTGCAGAACAGTAATGGTTTTGTAGTCATCGAGAAACACGGAAAATATGTAAAAGGAAAATACTCACTCACCGGTGGCAGTGTGGGTTTGATCGAAGGAAAGAAGATCGGCCGTGCGAAGAATCTGGAAAAACTGCAGGAAGAGATCCTGGCACAGGATGCTGTGGTTGAAACACTCCGTTCAACGATCCAGGCCCGTCACAATGAAGTGATCGCCTTTAATGAAGATCTCCGTGAATCCGCCATCCGTGAAACAGAACGGGAGATCCAGCAACTGACCAATGCCGTATTTGCGCTGCATAATAAACTGGAAAACCTGCACAGCATGCAGGCCAGCAGCGAGCACCGCCTGGAAGAACTCAATAACCAGATGCAGCAAACCCATGCATCCGTGGCCAACGTGCGGAATGAACTGGCGGAGTTCAATGAAATGCTCCTGTCTAATTCGGCCAAACTCGCAGAAGCGGATGAAGCCTTTAAAGTAACGGAAGCGGATTATAATGAAGCATCCCGTCAGTTCAACGAATTTAACCTGAACGTTACCAAACAACAGAGCAAGATCAGCGGACTGAAACAGGAACTGGATTTCAAGAACAATCAGCTCAACGACCTGCGTCAGCAGATCGAAAGCAATACCAGTCACCTGGCAGATACCCGCCTGAGCATTGAGCAATCCGCAACATTGCTGAAAGATATTGAAGAAGCCCTGCTTGAACTGCTCCGCCGCAAAGAAGAGGAGGAGCGCAGTCTGAATGAAGCCGACCAGGCATATTACAATCTTCGCAATCAGTTGAGTGAAAAAGAAAGTGAGATCCGTCATCAGGTGAAGGAGAAGGAGCAAGTGGAATATCTGCTGGCGGCCATCAAGGATAAACTGAATGAACTGAAACTGCAGCTGGCCGGCATGAAGGAAAGACTGAATGTGGAATTCCGGATCAATCTGGAAGATATCCTTGGTGAATCCCGCAGCGGTGAAGTGCCGGTGGAAGAACTGCAGGAGAAAGCTGACCGGATGAAAAAGCGGCTGGAAAATCTGGGGGAGGTCAATCCGACAGCCATTGAAGCTTTCACCGAAATGAAAAAACGCTACGACTTTATCGTGGAGCAGAAGACAGACCTGGTAAATGCCAAAGACAGTCTGCTCAAAACGATCGAAGAAGTGGAAGCAACGGCCAATCAGAAATTCCTGGAGACTTTCCACCAGGTGCGGGAGAATTTCCAGAAGGTATTTAAGACCCTGTTTACAGAGGATGATCAGGC
The DNA here is from genome assembly GCA_943370345.1 of Chitinophaga pinensis. Classification (GTDB taxonomy): domain Bacteria; phylum Bacteroidota; class Bacteroidia; order Chitinophagales; family Chitinophagaceae; genus JJ008. Next base: position 2,234 of record CALRQQ020000163.1, on the reverse strand, counting down.
AGATCTGGTACTCGAGAATCCGGAGAACCTGGCCGATAGTGGTATTGATGTAGTGGCGAAACCTAAAGGCAAACGACCCTCTTCACTCACGCAGCTGAGCGGAGGAGAAAGAACCCTGACCGCAACTGCCTTGCTTTTTGCCATCTATCTGATCAAGCCAGCTCCTTTCTGTATCCTGGATGAGGTGGATGCCCCGCTGGATGATGCGAATGTGAGCAAGTTCACCAATATGATCCGTCAGTTCAGTGATAACTCCCAGTTCATCATTGTGACCCACAATAAAATGACCATGAGTACTGTGGACGTGATCTATGGGGTGACGATGCAGGAGCCCGGTGTAAGTAAACTGGTGCCGGTGGATTTCAGGAACCTGAAGACAGCACAGAACTAGTCAGTAGTATGGTTGAATCAGGATTTCAATTATAAATCCGGAATTGATATTGAAATATTAAAAAAGCCCGTTAAACCGGGTTTTTTTTTGTACAAATAAATTAAACCATTTTGGTTTTTAGGAGTACCAATATCCTGCTTTTGCCTCAAACAGGTTCATGCCACTTGCCTGAAATGATCCATTTTGTTCAGCTAACAGCCGATTTAGTTATCAGCCATGAATGTTTTATGTTGTTCCCGTTGTTTGGCGCGGCGGTTGAAGTCGGATTTGACTTTATGTACAAAAGCACTCATACAGAAATAAACACCCGCCACCAGCAAAAAAGCAGCGATACCTGCCCAGAAATACCAGAATTTTACCGGTCTTAACTCCAGAAAGGCGTAATATGTAACAAAAACAAAAGCAATAAGACTGGCAAAGCCTATCAGTACCTGTGCGAAGTACTTTTCCGTGTGAGAGTTAGAATGTGAACCAGACATAAAAGATTAGTTTAAAGGAGTTCAATGGCCTGCAAATTTACAGAAAATAATCTTCTGTTAATCTCTCGCAGGGGGTGTGGATTTTTAACCGGAGTACTTATTTTTAAACTACAAAAAATCATATGAAAAAAGTCCTGTTAACACTGTTTTCCATTTTTTCCTTGATTTGTATCAATGCACAGGAAAAGCCGGAAGGCCTTTTTATCGGCTCCAAAGCGCCTGATTTTAAAGCTAAGGATCAGGATGGAAAAGAAGTACGGTTGAAAGACCTGCTTAAAAAAGGGAAGGTGGTGTTGGTTTTTTACCGTGGATACTGGTGCCCTTATTGTAACCGGGAATTGTCCAGATTACAGGATTCGCTGACCCTGATCCAGGAGAAAGGGGCGACAGTGGTGGCGGTTTCACCTGAAAAACCGGAGAATATCAGGCAGACGGTGGAGAAAACCAAGGCTTCTTACACGCTGGTTTATGATGAGGATATGAAGATCATGAAAGGATACGATGTAGAGTATGAACTGGAGGAAACCACCTTGGCCCGTTACCGGAGCAGTGGTCTGGATATCGAAAAAAACAATGGAACGAATGGTAAGTTCCTGCCGGTGCCGGCGGTATATATCATAGATAAGGAATCCAACGTCACCTATCGTTTCTTTGATGCGGATTACAAAAAACGACCCAGTGTGGCGGAGCTCCTTCGTAATTTATAATCGTTTCTTTTCCGCAATAAGGCATACGGAACGTAACGTGCCTGCCGGAGCCGGCAAGGACGGTTCATGTACAAAAGAAGAACGGATAAAAGAAAGGTTATTCAGGTGACATAACAATTTCCATTCTTCCACATTATAGGTCCTGAACCCATACTGGCTGAACGGCATGGCAGCAAGACTTTCGGCCGTGCGTATCGTGGTATAGAGTCTGCCGCCCGGCTTTAGCACCCTGTATATTTCGGAGAGGTGGTCCTGAGGTTCTTCCCAGAAGTAAGCAACATTGATACAAAAGATGATATCAAAACTGGAGTTGCTAAATGGCATCCTGTCACTTTCCCCTTTTACCAGCACGAGTTTTCCCTCTTTCAGATAGTCCTGGTTAGCAGCCGTTGCCACGCTGATCATTGTTTCTGAATAGTCAAGTCCGGTAATCTGTAAATGGTCAGCCCGGTTGAATTGTTTATAGAAGAATTTCCCATTGCCAAATCCGATCTCAAGGATCGATTGGTTATTATTCACGAGCATTTCGTCCAGGGTAAAATCGTATAAGAATTCATTTGCCGCATTCATATTTCGGGCTATCTCCCGCCCGGCATTGCCCTTGGGTTTACGGAGCTGACGCGCGATCCGCTTCCAGCGGAACTGATTGATGAATTT
>CALRQQ020000162.1:0-7468 GCA_943370345.1 Chitinophaga pinensis | reverse complement strand
GCTTTCAAACAAACGGATCTCACTCAGTTTGACAAACCAGCAACGTTCCCCGTCTTTTACAAAGACCTGGTCGTGTTCGGAAAGGATGCTGTTGTTGACAAATTCTGTTTCCCCGCGTTGTTCCCTTCCCTCCGACTGTTGCAGTTTATGGATGGCATCGGCCAGGCGTTTGGGATCCACCGGTTTCATCAGGTAGTCCAGCGCATTTACTTCAAAAGCTTTAAGGGCAAACTCGTGGTGGGCCGTGGTGAAGATCACCTGTGGCGCTTTATCGAGTTCAGCCAGCATATCAAAACCGGTCTTGCCGGCATCTGGATATCGAGGAAGATGAGGTCGGGCTGCAGGGTCTCAATTTTGGCCAGCGCATCTTCTGCATTCACAGCCTCATCAATCACTTCCACTTCGGGGAATTCCTGGAGCATTTTCCGCAATTCCAGGCGGGCGAGCCGTTCGTCATCGATGATAATTGCTTTCATGAAAAACTGTTTTGGGTGCTGTCAATAATCGTTAACTATATCTGAACTGGGATCAGTACCCTGGCTTCGACCAGGGACCCGTTGATCTGTTTTATTTCAAACCTGGCTTTTGATCCATAGAGCAGGTTCAGCCGGTTGGTGGTACTGGATAAACCAAAGCCTTCTTCCGTAGACTGCTTCCCATCCAGCTGACCGGTATTCTGCACCACCAGCTCATGGTAATCGCCGGTAAATCCCGAGATCACTTTTACCAATCCGCCACTGATCTGCTTACTGATGCCGTGTTTGATCGCATTTTCCACTAAGGTCTGCAGCATCATCGGCGGCACGGGCTGGAGCAAGGTATCCTCATCGATCTCATACTCCACTTTCAACCGGTCCTCAAACCGCATATTCTCCAATGCCAGGTAATCCTTGATGATCCCCAGTTCCCTTTCCAGCGGTACGGTCTCCATTTTCTCGGTCTGCATACTGCTGCGCAGGATATTGCTGAGTTCAGTCACCGCATTGCGTGCCCGTTGTGGATTTTCATCCACCAGGGCCCGGATACTATTGAGTGAATTGAATATGAAATGCGGATTGATATGCGCTTTGATCGTTTTTAGTTCCAGTTCCTTTACCATGGATTCCAGCCGCAGCGTGTCCAGTTGCTGTTTCCGGCTCTTGGTTACATAGTGGTAAATGAAATAGATCAGATTCCAGATAAAGAAATACACAAAGAAATTGAACACCCCGCTGGCGATCAGTAATACTTTATTATTCAGGAATTCATGCTCCCGTTTATTGAGCAGGTTATAATTCTGCAGCACCTGCATATAGATCAGGGAGCCGATAATGGAAAACAGCAGAGTGATCAGCAGGAAATACAGGAACTGGCGCTCCAGTTTTTTCTGTAAGAGGTCCACATTCAGGATCAGGGAGCGCATCAGGTGACTCAGCACAATGCCCAGGATCACGAAGATGCCCAGCCGGCCGAATACCTGGATCAGCTGATCGCGGGTATTGAGCTGATCAAAGGAATAGGCAAAGAATATGCTGATGAGGGTAAAGCCGCCCCAGCCCACTGCCTGAAATAACCAGTACCTTGAATTAGCAAACCACATTTGTTACAAATCTAAAGAAAACGATCACTTTAGGACCCCATTTAATATATCAGTGGCAGATAATGCCTGTAAGTGGGTTTTCCGGCCCCGTTTAACCCACTGAACCTTTCCGGTAATTTATTGTTAAACACTTTTTCCCGAAAACAGCCATTATGGCTATCGGAGGGAAAACAGTACTTTTACAGCACCAAACGTGAACCCATGCAAATCACTCCTGGCCCCTTATTACATACCATTGACTCCCCGGAGGACTTAAAGAAGCTCCCCCGGGAAAAACTGCATCAGGTCTGTGATGAACTGCGGCAGTATATCATTGATGTAGTCAGTGTACATGGCGGGCATTTTGGCGCCAGTCTGGGAGTGGTGGAACTCACCACCGCTCTGCATTATGTCTACAATACGCCCTATGATCAATTGGTATGGGATGTCGGGCACCAGGCTTACGGACATAAGATCCTGACCGGCCGTCGTGATAATTTTCCCAGCAACCGCAAATACAAAGGATTGAGTGGCTTTCCCAAAAGAAGCGAGAGCGAGTACGATACATTCGGGGTAGGTCATTCATCTACTTCCATCTCCGCTGCACTCGGAATGGCCATGGCCGCCAAGTACAAGGGCGAGACCGACCGGAAAGTCGTAGCAGTGATCGGGGACGGTTCCATGACCGCCGGTCTGGCCTTCGAAGGCATGAACCATGCCGGGGTTGCCGACTCCGACATGTTGATCATACTCAACGACAATGGCATCGGTATCGACCCGAATGTAGGCGCCCTGAAAGAGTACCTGACTGATATCTCAACTTCTCCTACCTATAACAAGGTGAAAGATGATGTATGGAAACTGATGGGCAAATTGCCTGTTGGTAAGAATTTTTCACGGTCCATGGCGCATAAGCTGATCGAAGGGATGAAGGGTATGGTAAGCAGCAGTGCCAATTTATTTGAAGCCCTGAACCTCCGTTATTTTGGCCCGATCGACGGCCACAATGTTGCCAAGCTGGTGGACACCCTGCGTGACCTGCGGGAGATCCCCGGACCCAAGATCCTGCATGTGATCACCACCAAGGGCAAGGGCTATGCGCTGGCCGAAAAAGACCAGACCAAATGGCATGCACCCGGTTTATTTGATAAAGTGACGGGGGAGATCCAGAAGAAGAAATTTGACCTGCCCCAGCCGCCCAAATACCAGGATGTATTTGGTCATACCATGATTGAGCTGGCGGAGCAGAATGAAAAAATATTCGGTATCACTCCGGCTATGCCTTCGGGTTCTTCCCTGAAGTTCATGATGGAGAAAATGCCGGACCGTGCCTTCGATGTGGGTATTGCCGAGCAACATGCGGTAACCCTCAGTGCCGGTATGGCCACACAGGGACTGAAAGTATTCTGTAATATCTATTCCTCTTTCATGCAGCGGGCTTTTGATTCCGTGGTGCATGATGTGGCGATCCAGAAATTACCCGTGGTCTTCTGTCTTGACCGGGCCGGCCTGGTCGGCGATGACGGCCCCACCCACCATGGCTGTTATGATATTGCTTATTTCCGCTGTATACCCAATATGATCATCTGTTCACCCATGAACGAGAGTGAGCTGCGCAACATGATGTATACCGGACAGCTGGAAAGCACGAAGCTTCCCCTGGTGATCCGCTATCCCCGTGGAGAAGGTGTAATGCCCGAGTGGAAAACACCGATGAAGGAAATTGAGATCGGTAAGGGTCGTAAACTTCGCGACGGACAGGATATTGCGATCTTATCCCTGGGTCATCCCGGCAATTTCGCTGCAGCCGCGATCCGTGACCTGAAGAACGACGGACTCAATCCGGGTCATTATGATATGCGTTTTGTAAAACCCCTGGATGAGGCCCTTCTTCACGAAGCCTGCCAGCGGTATGAGAAACTGGTGACGGTGGAAGATGGCACGATCGAAGGCGGATTTGGCAGTGCAGTCCTCGAGTTCATGAATCGTCATGGGTATAAAAATGAGGTGCGCATCCTGGGTATTCCCGACCGGCTGGTAGAGCATGGCACACCGAAAGAACTCATACGTGAGTGCGGGTATGATGCCGAAGGAATTGCCTCAGTTATCCGGGAAATGATGAAAGACAAGATCACGGTATCGACCCTACTGGGCTGATACGCTGACCAATCAACATACTGAGGCTGCTCCAATCATGGAGCAGCCTTTTTACATGGTTTTAACACCCGGACCGGCATACGGTAGTATGGAAAAGCATTTCTCCTGCATCTGAGCAATTCAACTGCAGTTCATGAAAGCCATACTCTCCCTTTTAATTACGATCGGCCTTATTGCCGGAATTCATCTTTATGCCGGTAAACCCGCGCGTGCCGGCACCAAACATCCCACTTCCCGTATTGAACGATCCGGTTCCGCTATCACAAAACGCAATGAAGAAAAGATGAGATCCTATGCCGGTCAGGCCAGGGCTTTTGTAAAACAAAAAAATTACAATGGGGCGTTTTGTTTTCTGATCGATATGAGCCTCCCTTCCGGCCAGCCCCGTTTCTTTGTATATGATCTGATCAATGACAGTCTGACCCTGTCTGGCCTCGTGGCCCATGGCAACTGTTACCAGGAGTGGCTGGAAGGCCGTCGCTACAGCAATCAGGTGGGGAGTGGCTGTACTTCATTGGGACGTTACCGGATCGGCATTCCGTATACGGGGATGTGGGGGTATTCATACAAACTGCACGGACTCGACAGCACCAATAACAATGCATTTGAACGTACCGTAGTGCTGCATGGACACCGTTGTGTTCCTGCTGCCGCAGTTGACGGAGAGATCTGTCAGAGCTTAGGCTGTCCGACTGTAGCGCCGGCATTCCTGGACCAGTTAAAAGTGCTGATCAATGCATCCGGCAAACCCCTTCTGCTCTGGATCTATCAATAATCAATTAAGGCTGTTGTTGAGATGCACGAATAATTCGGCCAGTTTGTTTTCGCTCTTGAGTTTGATATGATCATGCTTGAGGATCTCCGTAATGGCCGTGCTATACTCCGGTAATTTTTCCTTGATCGCATCCGCATCCATGGGCAGCAACACGATCTTGTTATCGGGCAGTTCGGCAAAATAAAGCTGTTTCATGTCTTCCCTTTTTTCTTCGGGCAGACTTTTGTCCTTAAAAAGATGGATCGTCTTGGCGCGGCATTTCAGTAATTTGATCTTCCCATCTACCAGCACTTCATAAAAAGTTTCTATGCCGTTGGCCTGGATAGCCGGTAACTGGGATTTGAATTTCATGAGAATGCTGTCCTTTTTGGAAGGCACACGGATGAGGAACTGGCTGACCGTATCCACAAACTCCATGATCACGGCTCCTTGCAGATAATAGAGGGTGTTATTATGCAGGTCCAGTATCACCGGTACGGACATGGCCGGACGCCCGCTCTTAAAGCTGACGACACCGGGCATCCATTGTTGCTCGATGAACATTTTCTGCAGATCGTAGGTGGCATTTTCTTCCGGGCGTTCGGCCCAGCTGTAAACTTCCATCCGGCGTTGGGTGCCATTCATTCCGGAACTGGAAGCCTGAGCAGCTAAAATAAGGTTGCAGGCCAGGAGTATGGCAAGGAATAAAATTTTCATGTCGGTTTATATTAAAGTGGTTAATTCCGTTTGCTCAACCGCCCCTCACGACCTGCAACCCGCACTATGATCAGCCCAGGGTGGCTTCCATCGTGATTTCGGTATTCAACAGCTTACTTATTGGGCAATTTGCTTTGGCATCCGCTGCACACTCGGCAAATTTTGCCGCATCAATACCCGGGACGCTGGCGGTCACTTCGAGGTGACTGGAGGTAATGGCACCGGCTTCCAGGGTGATCGTGCATTTAGTATCAATGCTGTCCGGTGTAAAGCCGGCCGCACCCAGTACAAAACTCAGTTTCATGGAAAAACAACCCGCGTGAGCGGCAGCTACCAGTTCTTCGGGATTGGTATAGGTCCCGTCTTCAAAACGGCTTCTGAAATCGTAGGAGGTGTTGCTCAATACATTTGATTTAGAAGACAGGGTGCCGTTTCCTTCTTTACCGGATCCTTTCCAGTTGGCGGTTGCAAAACTTTTCATGTGTTAAATTTAAATGAGATTAAAAAATTTATGGTTGGATTTGTTCGTCCATTTCAGCCACTCGTTCTTCGGGTTCGATGAACTCGATAATAAAATTATTCTTCCCTTCCCCGATCATGATCTTTAGAAATTTTTGTTGTACCAGTTCCAGCAAGGAAAGGAAAAGGAAGATCGCCTGTACCCGGTTGGCGCTGCGTTCGAATATTCGTTCAAATGCGAGGGTCTTTTCTTCCCGGGCCAGGGTCAGCATTTCATCCCGGCTTTGTTCCATGGTATAGTTGTACTGTACCACCGTGTGTACCGGGCGATTGAGCCGGTCGCTGTATTTCTGCATGGCCTTTTCAAAAGACTTCATCAGTTTGAAAAGGGTGATATTCTGGATCTCGGTGCCTTCGCTGTCTTCTTCCCCGATCTGGGAGAGCTCTTTCTGGATATTACCGCGTTTCACCATCAGCATCCGGACGGCTTCCATTTCAGCCATCTCGGCAGAAGCTTCCTTGAACCGTTTATATTCCAGGATCTTATTGACCAGTTCTTCGCGCGGGTCGATCTCATTGCCCTGGGCATCCAGTTCTTTGCGGGGAAGGAGCATTTTGGCCTTGATCCGCATCAGGGTGGAAATAAAGAGAATGAACTCACTGCTCAACTCGATATTCAGTTCCCCGCTCTGGTGGATATAATCCATGAAATCGTTGATAATGCGGGTAATGGGAATATTATAAATATCCAGTTCGTCCCTTTCAATAAAAAATAAAAGGAGGTCGAAGGGGCCTTCAAACTGGGGCAATTTTATCTGATACGACGGGTTCTGCACGCGGTTGCGGTTTAGGTCAAAAAAAATGAAGTCCTGCGGTAAAACAGGACTTCAAAAGTAAGGGAATCGGGGCGGCCGGAAACCTCCCTTTTTCCCCAATTTTTTTATTTTTTCAGTGCATCCCTGATCTCGCGGAGAAGCTGGATATCTTCCGGAGTGGGGGCAGGGGCGGCCGGAGCGGCTTCTTCCTTCTTTTTAGTACTGTTGACGGCTTTGATTACTATGAAGAGGAATAACGCGATTGCAATGAACTTCACCGCAGCCGATATGGCCATGCCATATTTCAGCTCCGCATCGCCTACTTTAACTGACAATGCGTCAAAATTGATACCGCCAGTAATGATACCGACAACAGGCATAATAATGTTATCCACTACAGCCCCGACAATTGCACCAAAAGCGGCTCCGATAACCACACCGACAGCCAGGTCGATAACGTTGCCCTTCATGGCAAACTCTTTGAACTCTTTAAGCATTCCCATAAAAAATTGATTTTTGTTTTAATTAAATATTGTGTTCAGGATTCAATTCAAGATATTAATAAAAATAATACGACGACCTATTTTTTCATACCGGGAAACCGCATATCCAGTCCTTTCAGTAGATCACGCAGGGCGGTGGCGATGATAAACTCCTTGTACCAGTTCTGGTCAGACGGCACGATCGTCCATTCGGGTTGATTGCAGTTGGTAAAACAGTCCTCATACATTTCCATATACACATCCCAGAGTTTGGCTTCTTCAAAATCCTTCTCGTTGTACTTCCACATTTTAGCGGGGTCCTTCATCCGTTCACTCAGGCGTTCATGTTGTTCCTCCGGAGATACATGCAGATAAAACTTCAGAATATGGGTTTGGTTATGTTCCTGCAGCAGTTGCTCAAAATCGTTGATCGCAGCCATTCGTTTTCGGGCTGTTTCATCATCGCACCATTTATGGACACGGGTCACCAGGATATCTTCATAATGTGAACGGTTGAATACCTGGA
>CALRQQ020000161.1:0-7496 GCA_943370345.1 Chitinophaga pinensis | reverse complement strand
TTTACATCAAACCAGAGTGGGGTGGCATCATCCCAGTCTCCGTTATAATTGACCAGTAGTTCTTCCCCCGCTTTTATGGCCCTTACCGTTGTGATACTGATCAGGGATTGTTCATAGTCCATTCCATATTCGCAGTTGCTTACATAGGCATGGTTATAGACCGGAACATAGCCCATCGCCATACAACACTGGTCTTTACTTTCTCCCCATTCAAAAATATAATCATGGAGAAGCGTCTGGTCCAGCAGTTTTCGTTCCTCCCTGCTCATAACGATCACCGGTGAGATCTCTACCACCACCCCGGCTTCAATATCGGCTGACGTATACACCCCCCGGCCCCGGCTTTCAGTGGGCCCAATAAATAAAAAAGGCATTACCATATTCAACAGGTTTTTCCGTTGCGAAGTACGGTATTATTCAAACCAGAACAAACCACGGATTTCCCCAACTGATTTGGCAAGGAGGTATCAGGGGCAGTTCGTATTTTTGAACTATGTCACTGGAACTGCAACAACCAAGCATACTGGAGCAATTTGAATCAATCATTCAAACAGAAGACCGATTAAAGATCCGTGAATTCCTGGATGATCAGAATATCAGTGATGTAGCGTTCCTGGTCCATGAATTCCCTGATTTCCAGAGCCAGATCGTGGCCAATATGTCCGTACACCGGGCCGCCAGCGTGTTCAAGATCCTCGACCTTTCTATCCAGAAATCGGTGATCCGGGATCTGCCGGCCAACACCACTGCCACACTGCTCAATGCATTGCCGGCGGATGACCGGACCGACTTCCTCGAAGAACTGCCCAGTAATGTGGTGCGTGAACTGATCAAATTACTTGATCCCGATGAACGAAAAGTGACCCTTTCATTATTGGGCTATCCAGAAAACAGTATCGGAAGGTTGATGACCCCCGATTATGTATATGTTTACCCATGGAATACGATTGAAGAGGTTTTCAGTACCATACGGAAGTTTGGCAAGGACAGTGAGACGATCAATGTTATTTATGTGATCAATGATAAAGGAGAGTTGCTCGATGATATCCGAATCCGTGAATTCATTCTCAATCCGCCAGACAAAAAAGTAGCGGAACTCATGGATGAACGCTTTATCGCCCTGCTCCCGGAGAATGACCAGGAAACAGCCGCGGAGGTATTCAAAATGAATAACCGGGTCGCGTTGCCGGTTGTCAGTAAAAGCAATAAACTGCTGGGTATCGTTACCATTGATGATATCCTCTGGGTAACACAGGAGGAGTTCAGTGAGGATATGCAAAAAATGGGAGGAACAGCCGCATTGAATGAACCCTATCTTGATATTCCGATCTTCAAACTTTTTAAGAAACGGGTCGTGTGGCTGGTCATCCTTTTTATGGGTGAATTACTTACCGCCTCTGCCATGGCCTTTTTTGAAGATGAGATCAAAAAAGCAGTCGTCCTGGCACTCTTTGTTCCCCTGATCATTTCCAGCGGCGGGAACAGTGGTTCCCAGGCATCCACCCTGATCATTCAGGCCATGGCCATCGGGGAGATCACCATTAAAGATTGGTGGAGGGTCATGCGCCGTGAAATTATTTCAGGCCTGCTCCTGGGTACTGTACTTGGCCTGATCGGCTTCCTGCGGATATTTGCCTGGCATTCCTTTGCACCCGAACTCTACGGAGCCTATTGGTGGCAGATCGGCCTAACTGTTTCCATTACCCTTTTAGGCGTGGTCCTTTGGGGCACCCTTTCCGGAAGCATGCTGCCCCTACTCCTGAAACGGCTCGGAGCCGACCCTGCCGTCAGTTCCGCCCCCTTTGTAGCCACACTGGTCGACGTTACCGGGTTAATTATTTACTTCTCTGTAGCCTTTGCCATGCTCAGTGGCAGCCTACTTTAATCCTCCGGGACTTTGAGGTCTACCATTTAATTCGCACCTTTACAAATCTGCAGGCAGTCAAACGTTTGCATGTTTAGAAAATTTTACTTTTGACGCAAAAACCCATCAAACCTTATGTGTGGAATCGTTGGTTATACCGGACCGAGGGAAGCTTATCCTATTATCATCAAAGGCCTGAAAAGGCTGGAATACCGCGGTTATGACAGTACCGGGGTTGCCCTGCAGAATGGGGGACTTAACGTTTACAAGAAAAAAGGCAAAGTAGCCGAACTCGAAGAGAGCATCGTCGGCAGGAATCTGCACTCCCATATTGGTATCGGACATACCCGATGGGCCACCCATGGTGAACCAAGCGACCGTAACGCCCACCCCCACCAATCCTCTTCCGGCCAGCTGGCTATGATTCATAACGGGATCATTGAGAACTACAACCAACTCAAACAGGAACTGCTCAACAAAGGCTATACGTTTACCAGTGATACAGACACGGAAGTGCTGCTCAATTTCATTGAGGAGATCAAAAAAAATAATGAATGTTCCCTTGAAGAAGCGGTACGGGTAGCTCTAAAAAGGGTGACCGGTGCTTATGTGATCCTGCTGATGTCTGCTGATGACCCGGAAACCATAATTGCCGCCCGTAAAGGAAGTCCGTTGGTGATCGGTGTAGGTAAAGGCGAACATTTTCTGGGCTCTGATGCCAGCCCGATGCTGGAATACACCAAAGAAGTGGTGTATGTGAACGATTATGAACTGGCCATTGTAAAGCCCGATGAACTGATCCTGAAAAATCTGGGCAATGAGAAACTAACCCCCTATGTTCAGAAACTGGACATCGAACTGGCGGCCATCGAAAAAGGCGGCTACGATCATTTCATGTTGAAAGAGATCTTTGAACAACCGCAGACTGTATATGACTGTTTACGGGGAAGGCTTGATGCAACGGAAGGCACCATTACGATGAGTGGTATCCAGCAATATGCCGAACAGATCATGAATGCCAACCGGATCGTGATGGTAGCCTGTGGCACCAGCTGGCATGCCGGACTGGTGGCTGAATATATTTTTGAAGAACTCTGCCGGATCAATGTGGAAGTGGAATATGCATCGGAGTTCAGGTACCGTAATCCCGTGATCAATAAAGGGGATGTGATCATCGCCATCTCCCAAAGTGGTGAAACAGCAGATACATTGGTAGCAATAGAAAATGCAAAAAACAAAGGTGCCATCATCCTTGGGGTGGTAAATGTGGTAGGCTCATCCATCGCCCGTATGAGCCATGCCGGTGCCTATACACACGCCGGTCCGGAGATCGGGGTAGCGAGTACCAAGGCCTTCACCGCCCAGCTTGCCGTGCTTACCATGATCGCCCTCAAGATCGGTTACATCAAAGGCACCATACCGCAAAAACGATATATGAACCTGCTGAAAGAACTGCAGGAGATACCGGAGAAAGTGGCCTGGACACTCAAGCACAGTGATAATATTAAGGCCTTGGCGGAGAAATATAAAAATGCCCATGATTTTCTTTATCTCGGTCGTGGCTATAATTTTCCCGTTGCACTGGAAGGTGCCCTGAAACTGAAAGAAATTTCATACATACACGCCGAAGGTTATCCGGCCGCAGAAATGAAGCACGGTCCCATTGCACTGGTCGATGAAAACCTGCCCGTGGTTTTTGTGGCCACCAAAGACTCCTTCCATGAGAAAGTGGTGAGCAATATGCAGGAGATCAAGGCACGAAAAGGACGCGTGATCTCTGTCATCACGGAAGGTGATGAAACTTCAGCTGCCCTTTCTGAAGATGTCATGGTGGTACCGGAAGCGGATGAAATACTGGCCCCCATGCTCAGTGTGATCCCGCTCCAGCTGCTGGCCTATTATATCGGACTGGCCCGTGGCTGCGATGTGGACAAACCCCGTAACCTCGCCAAATCAGTAACGGTCGAGTAAACTTTAATCTCCTGCATGAACATCATTACCAAAAGAGCCATCTCTTCCCTTGGATACGGATTCATTCCGAAAGAATTTATTCCGAAAGGAAAGAATGAGTATTACCTGCGCAATATCCAGCACCGCAGCGGGATCCGTTATCGTAAGCTGACCCCCGTGGAGATCCAGTTACTGGAAAAAAATGATAACAGTTCCGATGACTGGAACAAAGTACTGGTATCAGAATCCTTCGACCCCCTGCTGGTAAAAAGATGCTCCTTTTTCGGTCTGGTACGAATTGGCAAGCTCGAGCCTTACTTCCATGAATTCAATAACCTGCACATGCCGGTGGGACTGTATAACAGTACCATCATCAGTTGTGATATCGGCGACAATGTGGTGATCGACAATGTGAGTTTCATGAGTCACTATATTATTGGAAATGATGTGATGCTCGTCAATATCAATGAACTGGCCACGACCAACCACTCCAAATTCGGAAACGGCGTATTGAAAGAGGGCGAGAAAGAATCCGTTCGGGTATGGATGGAGATCTGTAATGAAAACGGGGGCCGCAGCATTCTGCCGTTCAATGAAATGCAGGCCGGCGATGCCTGGCTCTGGTCCAAATACCGGGACGATGAAAAACTCCTGCAGAAATTCAGGGAGTTCACTGATAAAAAATTTGACACGCGCCGGGGTTACTACGGAAAGATCGGCGACCGTACGGTGATCAAGAACTGTAAGATCATAAAAGATACCTGGATCGGTTCGGATGCCTACCTGAAAGGAGCCAATAAGATCAAGAATCTTACGATCAATTCATCGCCACAGGCCAAATCCCAGATCGGGGAAGGATGTGAACTGGTGAATGGCATTGTTGGTTATGGCTGCCGCATCTTCTATGGGGTAAAAGCGGTTCGTTTTATGATGGGCACCAACTCCCAGTTAAAATACGGGGCCCGGCTGATCAATTCCTACCTGGGAGATAATTCAACCATCTCCTGTTGCGAAGTACTCAACTCCCTTATCTTCCCGGCACACGAACAACACCATAATAATTCCTTCTTATGCGCAGCTACGGTGCTGGGTCAGAGTAATATGGCTGCCGGTGCCACGATAGGTTCTAATCACAATTCAAGGGGTGCCGACGGGGAGATCATTGCAGGGCGCGGCTTCTGGCCCGGACTCTGTGTGAGCCTGAAACATAATTCCAAATTTGCCGGTTTTACATTGATCGCCAAAGGTGATTTTCCTGCTGAACTGCATATTCCGATCCCCTTTGCCCTTGTGAGCAACGATGTAAGTCGCGACAAACTGGTGATCATGCCTGGCTATTGGTTCATGTATAACATGTATGCACTTGCCCGTAATGCCGGTAAATATCATAGCCGTGATAAACGGCTGGATAAATCACAGGCCATCGAGTATGATTTTCTTGCTCCCGACAGTATCAACGAAATGTTTGACAGTTTGTACTTGTTCAAAAGATCAGCCGGAACTGCCTGGGCGCTGAAGCATAAAAAGAAACTGAGTGAAAAGGAGTTGCTGAAAAAAGGAGAAGATTTACTGGAAAGCGCTCCGGAAGCACTTAAAGGACTTGAGCTCCTGGCTGAAGGATTTGAAAACAGTAACCGGAAAGCAGAACTGATCAAAGTACCGGAAGCATACCGGCTGTATAAAGAACTGATCACCTATTACGGCACCATCCAACTGATCGGTCAAATAGAAAAGAAAGGTATCAGTACCTGGAAGCAACTGCAGGCTGCATTGCCCAAAGCAGCAACGAGGACCGCCTGGAAAAATATAGGGGGCCAATTGATCCCGGAACCTGCTGTCAAATCCCTGATCCGTTCGATCCGGGCTGGTAAAACCGATGATTGGGACCAGGTGCATGCATTTTATAAAAAAGAAAGTACCGCATACCCCGATAAAAAATTCCAGCAGTCGTATGCAGGTCTGTTGGAGATCCTCCAGGCCGGAAAGACCGGACTGACCCGTAAAACCTGGCTGCGTTTACTGGAAGAAAGTATCCGCACAAAGGAATGGATGACCCTGGGTATTTATGAATCGAGAGCCAAAGACTATCGCAACCCCTTCCGTAAAATGGTCTATGACACCGAAGCGGAAATGGAAAAGGTGATCGGCAAACTGAAAGAGAACAGCTTCATCCTGCAGCAACAGGAAGAGCTGGCCGCATTCAGAAAACAGGTGACTGAACTGTCTGTGCGTTTCTTAAAATGATCCTTTATTTCTTACGGAAGAAGATCCTTACCGGGACACCGGTCAGTTTGAAATTCTCGCGTAATTTATTCTCGAGGTAATTTTTGTAGGGTTGCTTGATATCATCCGGAAAATTACAGAAGAACGCAAAAGAAGGTACCGGAGTGGGTAACTGAGTGATGAATTTGATCTTGATCGGATTTCCTCTCACCACCGGCGGATGATACGCCTGAATAGCTTTCAACATGATATCGTTGAGCTGTGAGGTGGGGATTTTATACTGACGGTTCTCGTATACTTCCAGTCCTACTTCAATGGCTTTAAATATCCTTGTTTTTTCTTTAGCCGAAATAAACAGGATCGGCACATCACTGAAGGGGGCAAAACGCTTTTTCAGTTCGGCTTCATAATCCCGGGCGGTATTCGTTTCTTTATTTACCAGGTCCCACTTGTTTACCAGCACCACCACTCCTTTCCCTTTCTTAGCAGCAAGAGCGAATATATTCAGGTCCTGTGCCGCGATCCCTTTCTCAGCATCCAGCATCAGCAAACATACATCCGCTTCATCCAGGGCTTTGATGGCCCGGATCACTGAGTAGAACTCCAGGTCTTCATGCACTTTGGCCTTCCGTCGGATACCGGCAGTATCAATGAGTACAAATTCCTTCTGGAATAAATTATAGTGTGTATGGATAGTATCACGGGTTGTTCCTGCGATATCACTTACAATGGTACGTTCTGTACCCACCAGTGCATTCAGCAAGGAAGATTTACCGGTATTCGGCTGACCAATGATCGCAAACTTCGGAAGAGCCGCCATTTCAAGCGCTTCCGCGGAAGCGTCATCATCAATGATCAGATCCGTTACAGCATCCAGCAATTCTCCGGTTCCGCTGCCACTCGCTGCAGCGATAAAGAAGATCTGTTCAAACCCCAGACTATAAAACTCAGATGCATCCAGCAGGCGTTCGTTGGTATCCACTTTGTTCACGGTCAGAAAGACCGGTTTGGTACTACGGCGCAGCAGGTTGGCCATGGAATCATCCAGATTGGTCAGGCCTGTGGCCGCGTCCACCATAAATACGATCACATTCGCTTCTTCCAGCGCTACCAGTACCTGCTTGGCGATCTCCCGCTCAAATACATCTTCACTGCCCTGTACAAAACCGCCGGTATCGACCACATTAAAGGTCTTGCCATTCCAGTCGGCCACGCCATACTGCCGGTCACGGGTCACACCACTGATATCGTCCACAATGGCTTTCCGCTGTTCCAGTAATCGGTTGAACAGGGTACTTTTTCCGACATTCGGACGACCTACTATAGCTACGGTAAATGACATATAATCTCAATTAAATTTGAACAAACAATAAATACAAAGTACGAAGTACGAAGTACGGCCTTCTAACCCGTTTCTCTTTTAATATCCGTACTCTTTCAGCTGGAGATCATTCTCCCG
>CALRQQ020000160.1:0-7498 GCA_943370345.1 Chitinophaga pinensis | reverse complement strand
CTTCTTTGGAAAGAGTTCCCTGGTTTTCGCCATTAATGCCTGGTTATTCTTCAGGTCCTGATTTTGTATGAATTTAACTACAAAATCAATTTTCAACGATGTGGCCAGGTGGTATGCCAGTTCCTTTTCCATTCTTGACAGAAATGTCTGGTTGGTGATCGGCTCAGATTTACGTGGCAGAAAAGTGGGTATGGCTGAAGAAGGCAGGTCTTTTATATCAAAGATGCTGTTGTTGATGATCTCATAGTCCATATTGCGGAGGTTCTGGACCGTCCGGCTGTTTCGGATCCGGTCATAACAAAATGCGAGATCCGTTTTATTCCGGTAACGTCCAATGATCGGCTGCAGATATTCCATGTTCAGCATTGACGCCATGGAATAGGTGGTGAAGTTATAATTACTCATACTGCTGTCGGTTATGAAGAAACCCAGCTGACGGAGGCTGTCCTCCATACTTGTATTATCATATTTCAGGATATCCGTGAGTTCTTTGCGGCCGGGGTAACCATCCGTGATCACCAGGTAAATATCCGGTCTTTTACATGTGTCACAGTTTTCCCAGTTCTCACTTATGGAAGGGGCAGATTGTTTGGGCTGACCGGCAATTATAAAGCTCAGCCATACAAGGTCCAGCGCTATGAGGAGTATAAAGAATGCATTCAGGAAATAGGCCGTTTTTTGGAATCCGCTTTTCCGTTTGCGGATAAGGAGGGCCATCGTTATGATCAATAAAAGGGTAATGGGTAATACGAATACATGTCGGGTAACCAATTGTCCGGGAAACCAATTACGGAGCAGGTCGTGCACTGCACCAAAGAAAAAATGAAAGGCCATCAGGCAACTGGCAAACAAAGCAGCTTTCATCCAGTTACGATAACCGATCCAGGCAATGCCGGTCAGGAGCAATGCTGCGGCCACATAGGTGCCAAACAGCAGCCAGGCTACGGGTACCGGTACCACACCATAATTTTCTTTTAATCCGTGTAATACAAAAAAAGCGGGTAGGAGTACCAGGAAAAAAGGGTTGCTGCGTAGTAATTGAATCAGTTTACTTTTCATTTTCTGTCCATCAGGTAAAGGGTTCGCACCGAACCGGGTATTGTTATACTGTCAACGATCGTGAAATGCCCGTTGAAAACCTGTTCGAACTGTCCGGTTGTATAGTCAGGGTAAATGTCGGCTTTTAATTGAAGCAGGGCTTGTACTTTCTCATCTTCTTTTGGCACAAATTCTATGATGAGTTGTTTACAGGAACGGGCCAGTAATTCAGCTACCCGTGGCAATGGTATATTTTTTCCGATACAAAGATGATGGATAAATGCGAGGCAAAGACCAAGGTTCTGATCGCCGATCCTGTTCAGGAATGAAGTTCTTTCCTCATTGCCCAGTCCCATGGCTGGTGAGGGGTTCGTGAAGTCCACAATTAAAGGGATCATATTCCGGATTTTACCGGCGCTTATTTTTTTAAACAGTTTATTGACCGCTACAGGATCGCCATCTGCGGCAATGGTGAAAATGCCCTTTTCAGACAGGGGTAAGGAAAAGCTGCCATTGTTAGCTCCAAAATCCACCGCTAGTTTTATAGACTGTATGTTGCTGGTCCAGCCTTGAATGATCATTTCTTTTTGCGTGAGATAATCATTGCGGGTGGCGGCTTCGGTATAATAGTCGCCCCAGGGAGTGCCTTCATCACGAAGGTTGAGCGAACGGACCAGCATGTCGAGGCTGCTGATCAGTTGTTTGGTTTTGGACAGTGATACCCGTGCTGTTTTTTCTTTTGCACTGCCAGGTCTGGCCGCATACTTTGCATGCAGGTGAATGTGCATCCAGGTAAGCATGGAGAAGCGGCTTCTCCAGGGTAAGAGTGCACGTGTTGTATGTAAGGGGATGCCATCAGGCCAGGCCAGTTGCAGTTGTTGCAGGGGTTGCTTCCGGTAATGCATCAGCAGCAGCGGCGAAAGAAAGGTTTCGCAAAACTGCCGGTAAGCGATCCAGGGTTGCCCTTCGGTATAGGGTTCAAAGGACAGCGTGTCAATTAAGGTCATATGTCCTTCGTGCCATTGGATATTATAGGGAGTGGCATCTTTCAGCATCATCCCATGGTCAAGCGCGATCCTTGCCGCTTCCAGGGTCAGCAGCGCGGCTTCCTGCAATTGGGCAAAGGGCCATTCCCAATGATAACTGATAAAGGGCAGTTGCTCAGGCTGTATGATCTTATGACAAGCCTGTTCACCGGTAACCCCGGAGCATTCTATATGCGGGAGCAATATTTCTTTTTCGGTCAGCTTTTTATAAAGTCCGCTGTTCATCAACCCCTCATAAGCGGCTTTCCCTTCCTGGCTGATCAGCCGGTAGAACTTTCCATCCCGGAGAAACACATAGCCTGCAGGATCCCGGTACGAAGAAGGTATTGCAACCGGTTTTTCATTCATCCGTTCCTTTTTTGAATAAACGTTTAAAAAAAGAAAGGATGTACATTTTTATGGTCTTAAAGAACATGACGATGCCGAGCAGGGCACCGATCAGTACCTGTACCAGGTAACTGCCGCTTCCGGGATCGATATAGAGCAGGTGTTGCATTACAGGTAATTCAGGTTGGTCTTGGGAGTCAGGGACAATAATGTTTCGTACATCAGTTTGATCGTATTTTCGATATCATCCTTGTGCAGCATTTCCACCGTGGTGTGCATATAGCGCAGGGGAATGGAGATCAGCACGGAGGGACAACCATCATTGGAATACGCAAAAGAATCGGTATCGGTACCGGTGCTGCGGCTCAGGGCCCGCCATTGTACCGGGATCTTTTTATCTGAAGCGATCTTCTCCACATGTGCCAGCAGTTTATTGTGAACGGCCGGTGCATAGGCCAGGGAAGGACCTTTGCCGGTGCTCACATCGCCTTCAATATTCTTATTGATCATGGGCGTGGTGGTATCGTGTGTTACATCCGTTACAATAGCGATATTCGGTTTGATCCGGCGGGCGATCATTTCCGCGCCACGGAGGCCGATCTCTTCCTGTACGGCATTCACCACGTATAGGCCAAAAGGCAGTTTCTTTTTATTTTCTTTGAGGAGTCGTGCTACTTCAGCGATCATGAACCCCCCTACACGGTTGTCAAAAGCACGGCCGATCAGGTTGCCATTGGCCAGTTCATCATAGCCATCCTGGTAAGTTACCACGGCTCCAATATGAATACCCAGTGCTTCCACTTCTTTTTTATTACGGGCACCACAATCCAGCCAGAGGTTATCGGTACGCGGATTGGTCTCTTTGGTGTCGGGATTCAGGCGTGTGTGAATGGCCGGCCAGCCAAATACGGCTTTCACCGGTCCTTTTTTACCATGGATCCAGACACGGGAGGCCGGGGCGGTCTGGTGATCCACGCCTCCGTTTCTTTTCAGGTAGATCAGTCCGTCGGATGTGATATAATTCACAAACCAGCTGATCTCATCGGCATGGGCTTCAATCACGATTTTGAATGAATGCTCCGGGTTGATCACACCGACTGCGGTACCATAGGGATCCACAAAATGGGAGTCCACATAAGGTTTCAGGTATTCTATCCATAATTTCTGTCCCCAGGTCTCAAACCCTACCGGGGAAGCGTTATTGATATAATTCCGGAAGAAACTATATGCCTGGTCGGTAATGATGGATTTCTTTGCTTTAGCCGCTTTTGCCATTGGTAATGTATTAATCAGGTTCAAAAATAATTAAATACGGGCGAATAAACTCAGCAGGGCTGAAAAGGCCATCAGCCCGTCCAGCACGAAATAATAGAGCCCGTCACTGAAGTCGAGGGTTGCGCGAGGATAGAGGGCCAGTACGATCAATCCCCCGAGGGCCATAAAAGCAATATCAGAGATAGGTAATCCATCCACATACAGTCCAAGGGTGGCAATGAGGAAAATGCCAAAGGAGAAAAGGAACAAACGACGTATACCGGCCGGTTCCATATACGTGATCAGGCTGCGTATACCCGCAATCTTATCATCAGTCCGGTCCCGGTAATCAAAGAGTATGCAGATCATATACACAAAAAAATACCGCCCGATCGTGAACAGGGTCATCGAACGGGTCCAGGTTGCTTCCTCCATGACAAAGGGCAATACGGTGGTAACATAGGTCCATACGGCCGCCAGAAAGATGGTTTTGCCGAGGGCCAGTTTACGGAGTTCCTGCAACGGCCGGAAAGGGATCTTGGGTGCTGTATAAAGAAAGGTGGCGATCATTGAGCCGGCGATCCAATGCCAGTGGGTAGTGAAAAACTGAAAATAATATACGGTGCCCGCCAATCCGGTTACAAAAAAAAGAACATGCACCCAACGGAATTGTTGTAGCCATTGGATTCTAGGGGAGTGGATGGCGGAAGGTCCGGTGAAGTACCAGTGAAAACTATAGCTGCAAAGGGTGGCGAAAAACACAAAAAGAATGAGCTGGTCATCATATCCACCGGGTGTAAACAGGAGGCCGGATTGGGCGGTCATCAGGGCTGCACAGCCAGCCATGAAGAGGTTGCTGTAAATGAAAAAGGACCAGCAGGCGCGAAGTGCTTTCAACAAAAGGATCAGGGTTTTTTGAGCCTGATTTTATCTGATTCGGCGTAATTGCTACGGTGTTTGGCTTTGTCGATCAGCACCAGTCCGAAGGTGGCTGATGTGTCGCGCAGGGAAACACCGGGCAGGGGCACGAGTTCGGGGTTATTATTCGTATTGTATTCGAATACCACATTCATATCGGCTTCACGGAGTTCGGAAGGCAGGTTGAGTATGGAGAAGGAATAGCGGAACGTGTCGTTCCGGACAATATTGGTGCCATTGTACCACTTGTACACCACATAGACAGAATCCAGGTCGCCTTCATCATCGGTATAATTGGAGCGCAGGGTGATGATATCCCCATTATTGACCGTACCCGGGGAAATGGATTTAACCGTCACCTTGGGTTCTGTAGTAAACTTATCTTTGTTGCAGGCCATCACGATCAGGGTCAGCACGAGGATCAGCAAAAGACGTTGTTTCATGCGCTTTTTTTAGATTAAAACAAATTTACCACATTTCGGTACAAGATAGCGGAGATGTTTGAACAAGGGAATCATAAAATTTTCAGTACGGGGGACAGTGGTTTTGAGGCCCTGGCCCTCGAAGTCTTCCATTACCAGCGCAAGAATAATGCCGTTTACGGGGCTTATGTGGAGGCGCTGGGGGTGGATGCCAATCGGGTAGACCGGTTGCAGCAGATTCCTTTTCTGCCCATCCGTTTTTTCAAGAGCCGGGAGATCAAAACCGGAGTTTTTGAACCGGAGGCCGTATTTGAGAGTAGTGGCACGACCGGCATGGTCAATAGCCGTCATCTGGTAAAGGATATCTCTGTATACCGGGAAAGTTTTACAAGGGCATTTGAGTTGTTTTACGGACCGGCTTCCGGTTATTGTATCCTGGGATTGCTGCCTTCTTATCTTGAACGGGGCAACTCCTCCTTAGTGATGATGGTGGATGAGCTGATCCGTCAGAGTGGTCATCCCCAAAGTGGTTTCTACCTTCATGAATATGCGCAGCTGGCGCAGGTGCTGACCGGACTGGAAGCCCGGCAGCAACCGACCCTGCTGATCGGGGTGAGTTTTGCCTTACTGGATTTTGCAGAACAATATCAGCTGCCGTTGAAGCATACGATCATCATGGAAACCGGCGGAATGAAAGGAAGGAGGAAAGAAATGGTCCGTCCCGAACTGCATGCCATTTTACAAGGGGCTTTTTCATTATCCGCGATCCATTCCGAATATGGCATGACCGAACTGTTGTCTCAGGCGTATTCAAAAGGAGAAGGTTTGTATCATTGTCCGCCCTGGATGAAGATCCTGCTTCGTGATGATGATGATCCGTTGAATATTCTCACGACCGGAGCCGGCGTGGTCAATGTGATCGACCTGGCCAATATTCATTCCTGTTCCTTTATTGCCACAGATGATGCAGGTAAAGTATATGATGATGGCTCCTTTGAAATACTCGGAAGGGTGGATGGGAGTGATCTGCGGGGGTGTAGTTTGCTGGTGGTGGGGTAGGAGGGAAGTGGATGTACAATATTCTTTGAACAATAATAAAGGCTTTGATAACTCAAAGCCTTTTTTGTGCAGGGGACTGGATTACTAACGTGATCCTGATATTCAGGTCTTTTTAAAATTCCCCGATAAGTATATATTACTAAAATCTGCTATGCTATTGTGTAAATGAAAAATGAATAATATAAAAAAGGTATTTTGATTCCATACCAGTTCATTTATCAACTATGCAATTACTAAAATATTACAGGTTCGTCTGGATGATTGGCTTCGGTTTTTTGACTTGTCAATCTATATCAGCTCAAACTATAGAGGACCTTATGGTTAGAAAAAACACAGGTTCTGCAATCTATTCGCCGGAGAACATTAGTTTATTCCGTAAAACGAACAAAATTAAAACAGCTGTTGTGCTGGTTGAAAATGACAACAAAAACAAGATCCGTTTTCAGTTATTTCATAGCGATGATCCCGGTAAAGTATTTAGTACTACAATCGTTGAAGCCCAAAGTAAAGGGGTCAGTTCTGCGGTAGTTGGTGCTGATTGGGGGATCCGGTTTGATGTAGGGTCAGGCTGGTCGGAGGTATTTTTTTTGGGGAAGGTTTCTTCTTATAAAGAGTATACTGGAAGAAGAAATTTTGAGTTTACGTATAAAGTTCAGGACATTGATTTTCTGATTGCCGGAATTGTCATAAAGCCTGATGCAGTCAGGGTCGGGGATCAGATCTGGAAGGGACAGAATCTGAATGTTGACAGGTTCCGGAATGGCGACCCGATACTGGAAGCAAAAAACGGACAGAATTGGGATGATGCAAACAGGTTAAAAATACCCGCGTGGTGCTATTACGAATATAATCCGGCTAATGGCGAACAATATGGAAGAATTTATAACTGGTACGCCGTAATTGACAGCAGGGGATTAGCGCCTGCAGGATGGCATGTTCCATCAGATTCTGAATACCTCAAACTTCAGGTATATCTTGGCGGGAAAGAAAAAGCAGCAATTAAACTGAAAAACGAACAAGCATGGCTTAATAATAACTGTCCTGTTTCTGATGAAACCAATAGTACAGACTGGAGCGCTTTGCCGGGTGGCTGGTGCTCAAGTGGAGATGTTTTTTGGGGGCTGCTGGATAATAGTTACTGGTGGTGTACAAGCAAGATCTATCCTCAAAAGGATAAACGTAAATCGATGTCACTGTTCGGCTGTGAGGGTATGAGACTTTTATTATCTGATATTAATAGTGGTCACTATATCCGCTGTATCAGGGATTGAGATCAGTTTTCGCTATTGAAACAATACATACAAAATAAAAAACCCCGACACTATTGTGTCAGGGTCTTTGTGCCCAGGACTGGATTACTAACGTGATCCTGCTTAACTGGTCTTACCCAAATTCCCTGTCCGGCTAACGCCGTCCCCGGGATTTTTTATTTGT
>CALRQQ020000159.1:0-7565 GCA_943370345.1 Chitinophaga pinensis | reverse complement strand
GACCCTCCTGCGTTGCTTAGCTGGTCAGTTGGCTCTTGATGGGGGCAAAGTGGATTATCACCTGTTGCGAAAACCGGATTATTATGCCATCAAGAATCATATCGCGTTCATTCCGCAACGGATCCCCAAATGGTATGGGCTGCTGAAGGATAACCTGCATTTCAGTGCGTCCATTTCGGGTATACATGGCACAGAGAATGACCGCATGGTGGAGTTCATGTTAGAACGACTGAACCTGTCGAAGTTTGCCCACCTGACCTGGAGCCAGATCAGCAGCGGCTACCGCACCCGGTTTGAGATCGCGCGGATCTTATTGCAAAAGCCACGCCTGCTGATCCTCGATGAGCCGCTGGCCAATTTAGATATCAATGCCCAGCAAACGATCCTGACCGACTTGGTGTTCATGGCGAAGGCGGCGCACAACCCGATGGGGATCGTACTCAGTTCACAGCAATTGCATGAAGTGGAGAAAGTGGCGGATACGGTCATCTTTATCAAGGACGGGAATTGTTTGTACAGCAGTACCGATAAAGAAGAGAAGATCACCAGCACGGCCATTGAGTTTGAAACCACGATGGACCGGGAAAGTATCAGCCGGCTTTTTGCAGCAGGCACGGTGAGTCTGCAGTATAACGGCGGTTTCTATACCATTGAGTCTTCCGGACTGCGTGCGGAAGAGATACTCAGCACCTTGGTCAATGCAAAAGTACCGCTGACCTATTACCGGGATATTACCTACAGTACCAAACGTTTCTTTTAAATCAACTTATTTGTTATGGCAATGCCAAACAGACCGATGACTCCTTCTTTTCTGATAAAGCTGGATAACTGGCTCCTCCGTCATCAACCCACGATCTGGCAGACGCGGATCCACCTGGCCCTTTACTATATTTTGCTGACCGGTATCGTGCTGACCGCCCTTTGTTATGTCAGTTTCGCGGATGCCCGCCGCGATACGGAGATCGGTGGCTGGATCACTTTTACGGTATTAGTCAGTATACTCGGACTCGTGTTCTGGCTGATCTACCTTTTACGCTTCAATGTGTTTAAACGCTTTGGTCAGTGGAAACCGTTGGATGCGTTGATCAGTTTCATCGCGTATTTCGTGGTCGCCGCAGCTCTGGTCTTTCTGAATTTTATTCCGCCATTGGTACAGACCTTCCGGGCCAATCAGCAATACACCGAAAAAGAGATCATAAACGATATCAATGACCTGAATGTGTCCGCCTGTCTGCTGGAGTATGATATCCTGCCGCTCCAATGGCAGCCGGATACCTGTATCATATCAAACAGCGTGAGTAAGACTGTGGAACCTGAAGCCATACGGCCCTTGCAAACAGTGACCAATAATTATCGGGTCATTGATACCATTGATCTGAATAGTCGGCTGAAATCAACCGACAGTGTAGTGAAACTGAATCCGGAAATGTATGTGTTTTACGCAGTACCCGATTATCAATTCATCCATATATACCGCGGCCGCTGGGAGGATTCGCACGAGATCCTGAATTCGGCAGCTATTTACCGGAAGTACCTGAGAACAAAACCGGATATTGACCGGGGCAAGCTGATCTCTCGTATGAATGACCTGAAAGAGAAATGGGCCCTGTTTGAAAGTGCGGTCTATTATTATGAAAGTGACTATCAGACCGGTCCGCAAAGCTACACTTCCCGGATACAGAAAAAGTATGACCTGCGACGGATCGAAAACGGGATTGACAGGGCGATGGATAAAAAATTCCGTTTCGACCGGGATGAAGGAATGTTCTGGCGCTTTCTTTTTTACCCGGCTTTTTTCATTGCCTTATTGTTATTCATATTCCGGAACAGTACAGTAAGAACCTTCTTCCTGACCTTGCTGGCAACCGTATTACTGATGATCTTTACCGGACTCTTGATGGTAAGCCTTCGCAGTGGTGAAGAGACCAGTTTCCTCACGATCCTGATCCTCTATTACCTGGTATTTGGCGGGATTGCCTTGTCCATCAATGCATCCGGCAGACGCTCCGCTATTCAGGGGATCGGGTTGAATCTATTCTTTTTCATGACGCCGTTTATACCGCTGATCCTGACATCTTTTTATCTCCAGTCCACCAAATGGGATCAGGAATATCCTAATGTTTACCGGCATACCTGGGGCGGACTGACTGAAACCGAACTCCTGCAACTTGCAGAAATCGGCGGCGTGATCCTTATACTATTGGCGATCCAGTTCCTGTTCCGGAAACTCTACCGCAAATGGTTTGCCTTGCCGGAAAATTGATCAGTGAATCAGTATTTATAGGGAAACAAGACCAGCAACCCTTCATACAAACTCCGGTGAAGGATGGTGGCATGGTTGTCATCCATCATTAATTTCCAGGCCGTCACAGGGGCCTGCTTTTTCATTTTTTGTAAGAGTGCATACAAGTCTGTTGCATCCTGCTGCATAATGGAGTCTTCGCCCTTTCCTACAGACAAATACACAAATGTGCGGGAGAGATCCTGTTTGGATAATAAGGCAGGGGCGGCTTTCAGCAGACTTTCATCATCCCACCACAGACTCGGACTTACGATCAGGTAATGGGAGAATAAGGCTGATTTTTTCAGCAGGATCTCAGTGGCGAGTAGTCCACCCAATGACTGACCGATCAGGTAGCGGGTATTATTCGTCTTATATTGTTTATTGATAAAGGGCAGTAATTCCGTTTCCATAAAACGGATAAAGGCTTCCGAATGGCCGGTGGTCGGGTATTTTGTTTTCAGCTCCTTTATTTCTGTAGGAAAGGAGAAGTCCCTTCTGCGGTCCACATTGGCAATACCCACAATGATGCAGTCGGGCATACTGAAGGTCATATTGAAGAACTGGACTAATCCGGTAACATGCAGAAAATCCTCATTCATACTTCCATCGAGTACATAGATCACCGGGTAGGTCTTGCTGGTATCATACGTGGCAGGGAGATAAATATTCAGGGTCCGGTCTTCTTTCAGCACTGTTGATCTCAGCACCCGGATCTCACCGATCGAGAGCGGTTTGGTTTCCTGTGCCTGCAGGAACAGGGAAAGAAAGAAGGTCAATGCTAAAACGATCCGGTGCTTCATAAATACGTCGGTTTTTGGGTGGGAAAGGGATTAAAGGTAATACCTGCACAGCAATAATGACGGGGTTGAAAGGATGACCGGTTTTTCATTGGGAAAAACAGTCATTTTTCTCCTGTTTCCCCTGCCGGATTCCGTACCTTTAAGCCTCAATTTTTCCACTATGAATCGCGTTGCCATACTCCTGCTTTCTTTTTGTTTATATACGACTGTTCCGGCCCAGACCGCCGCAGAAAAAAAGATCGAAAAATCAGTGGACTCCCTGCTCCGCCTCATGACGCTGGACGAGAAGATCGGGCAGATGAACCAGTACAACGGTCCCTGGGCCGCTACCGGTCCGCTCACCAATGATGATAACCTGCTCGACCAGGTAAAAACCGGTAAAGTGGGTTCCATGCTCAATGTGACCGGCGTTAAAAGAACCCGCGAATTACAGGAGTTAGCCCTGCAGTCCCGCTTAAAAATACCGATGCTCTTTGGTCAGGATGTGATCCATGGTTTCCGCACTATATTTCCGATACCCCTTGCCGAAGCCGCCAGCTGGGACCTCAAAGCGATGGAAGACGGTGCACGGGTAGCGGCTACCGAAGCCAGTGCCGCCGGTGTACACTGGACTTTTGCCCCGATGGTGGACATTGCCCGCGACCCGCGTTGGGGACGGGTGATGGAAGGCGCCGGTGAAGACACTTATCTCGGTTCCCTGATCGCCAAAGCACGGGTAAAAGGATTTCAGGGAAAAGGATTAGGAGATACGGCCTCAGTAATGGCCTGCGCCAAACACTTCGCGGCGTATGGAGCCGCAGTGGGTGGTCGTGATTACAACAGTGTGGACATGAGTCTGCGTCAGTTGCACGAAATCTATCTGCCGCCTTTCAAAGCAGCGGTGGAAGCCGGAGCGGCAACCTTCATGAATTCATTCAATGATATCAATGGCATTCCGGCCACAGGTAATAAATATATTCAACGCGATATTTTAAAAGGCGATTGGAAATTTAAAGGATTTGTGGTGAGCGACTGGGGCAGTATCGGGGAGATGATCAATCATGGGTATTCAAAAGATAGTAAAGAAGCCGGTATGCAGGCGGCCAATGCCGGCAGTGATATGGATATGGAAAGCCGCAGTTATATCAAGTATTTATCTGAATTAGTACAGGAAGGAAAAGTAAAAATGGCCGTGATCGATGATGCGGTGCGGAGGATCCTTCGTAAGAAATTTGAAATGGGCCTGTTTGCCGATCCGTATAAATTCTCCAATGAAAAAAGAGAACAGACCCAATGGAATAATCCGCAGCACCGGGTAGTGGCCCGCGATATGGCGAAGAAAAGCATTGTATTATTAAAAAATGAAAAGCAGGTATTGCCCATCAGCAAACAAACCGGTTCCATTGCCCTGATCGGTCCCTTTGTAAAAGCCAAAAGCGATCACCTGGGTTTCTGGAGTTATGACTGGCCCGATGACAGCACCCGTATCGTGTCGTTATGGGAAGGGGTAAGATCAAAAGTTGCGGCATCCACCCAACTGCTGTATGCCAAAGGATGTGGCATTACGGACTTAGATAAGACCGGATTTGCCGAAGCCGTAGCCACCGCCCGCAAAGCCGATTATGTGATCCTGACCGTTGGCGAAACCCGTGATATGAGCGGCGAAGCCAAGAGCCGCAGCAGCATTCAGCTGCCCGGGGTACAGGAAGACCTGGTCAAAGAAATTGTGGCCCTGGGTAAACCCACCGTAGTGATGATCAGTGCCGGTCGTCCCTTGGTGTTCAACTGGACCGCCGATCATGCCCCGGCCATTCTCTATACCTGGTGGTTAGGCACCGAAGCCGGTAATGCCATGGCCGATGTATTGTTTGGGGATTATAATCCCTCCGGTAAACTGCCCATGAGTTTCCCGCGTACGGAAGGACAGATCCCTATTTATTACAATCACTACAATACCGGTCGTCCTGCTAAAAATGACAGCGATCGTTTTTACCGTTCCGCCTATACCGATCTGTCGTTGTATCCGAAGTATGCCTTTGGTCACGGCCTGAGTTATTCTCATTTTGAGTACAGTGCTATCAGTCTCAGTGCCCCTTCTTTTAAAGCCGGCGAAAACCTGACGGCTACTGTCACTGTAACCAACAAGGGTCAGCTTGCCGGCACCGAGACCGTGCAATTATATATCAGGGATTTAACCGGTTCCGTGGTCAGGCCCGTAAAGGAATTAAAAGGATTTCAGCAGCTCTACCTGAAAGCCGGCGAGTCAAAAACGGTAAGTTTTACCCTGACGGCAAATGACCTCCGGTTTTATAATGACCAGCTGCAATACATCTATGAGCCGGGTGAGTTCAGCTTATTCATCGGCACCAGTTCGGATGTGGTGAAGGAGGCGGGGTTTGAGTTGCGTTAGTCGGCTTCGATACGTCCCGCTGTAATGATGCTGCACCCCTGTAACGTTTCGTTGGCGGGCCTACTCAGCCTGACAACAACATTTCGTCGTCTTCAAGCCCCTGTGTGACAGGGGGCAAAAGCTTTTCATTCTTACTGCTTTAATTTCTACGAAGTGGATTGCTTTTGTAATGATTCCTGTCCAGACCTTTCGAATAGGTACTTCTTTTCTGCCTACGAAGCGGAATGCTGTTGTCATGCTGAGTAGACTGCCTCTTTAGAATATGTACAAGGGTAGCAACAAAAGCTACTGAGGCAGTCGCCCTTCGATACGCCGAGTAATATTGTCTGAACCCCTGAAGTATTTCTAAACGGCTACTCAGGGTGACAAGGACATTTCGTTTTTTAACGGGATTGAATGGCGTTACAAATCATTCGAATAGTTGC
Organism: Chitinophaga pinensis; assembly: GCA_943370345.1. GTDB lineage: Bacteria > Bacteroidota > Bacteroidia > Chitinophagales > Chitinophagaceae > JJ008. The sequence continues at coordinate 1,667 of CALRQQ020000159.1, read as the reverse complement.
TGCTTTTCTACCTACGAAGCGGAATGCTGTTGTCATGCTGAGTAGACTGCCTCTTTAGAATATGTACAGGGGTAGCAACAAAAGCTACTGAGGCAGTCGTATCGAAGCACGACCCCTACTTCACCTCCTCAAACTCAATATAATCCCCGGCCTTGTATTTGGCATCGGGCTGATGGCTTTCGGGTGGTTGGGTCGGGCCGGATTGTTGTTGTTGCTGCTGCTGCATTTGTTCCTGCATACGGCTTTGCATTTCACGGAATCCTTTTTTGATCTTCCGGGTGGCGATAAAAACCGGGATCACCAGTTTGAAAATGAACTGGTAAAGGATGTATAAACCAATCGCCAATAAAACGTACTTCATCGGACTGTAAAGATAGTAAGGGGTCGTTTTCGGTTACCGGCTTTTCAGGGGCTTTTACCGATTTATTAACGGGGCCGGTTTCCTGAATTCTATTTGGGACGAACCGTATAAATCCCTTACATTTGCATTGGAATTAGACGAGAGAAGGGAACGGTGCCGTTCCCTTCTTCTTTTATATACCCATGAGCAACGAAACACAAATAAAGGCTTTAGAGCAGAAGGTCCTCGCCCTGATCAGCGACGAACCTGACCATTTTCTGGTGGATATCCGGATCAAACCGACCAACAATTTTAAGATATATATTGATGGTAATCAGGGTATTAGTGTAGATAAACTGGTGCAGTACAACCGAAAGCTGTACAAGCAGCTGGAAGAAGAAGGGCAGTTTCCGGATGGCGATTTTTCGCTGGAATTATCCTCTCCCGGGTTGGACGAGCCGCTGAAACTGCACCGCCAGTACCTGAAAAATGTGGGTCGTTTTGTGGAAGTGGTGCTGCTGGATGGCAGTAAGCTGGAAGGAAAACTGCTCAGTGCCAATGAAGAAGAAATTGAAGTGGAAGAAGTGAAAGGAAAAGGGAAAAAAGCAGTAACCACCCTGCATAAGCTCCCTTTCAGCCAGATAAAAACAACAAAAATTCAAATTAAATTTTAATCAAACCGGATTACAAAATTTTGAGCTATGTCAAGTATTAACCTGATCGACGCATTCCAGGATTTTAAAGATGCGGAAAATATTGACCGTCCCACGATGATGAAAGTGGTGGAAGATGTTTTTAAAACCCTCTTGCGTAAAAAATATGGCAGTGATGATAATTTCGACGTGATCGTGAATGCCGAGAAAGGAGACCTTGAAATTATCCGCCGCCGGATGATCGTGGAAGATGGCCAGGTGGAAGATCCCCTGGCACAGGTGGCTTACTCCGACGCGGTTAAAATTGAACCCGACTTTGAAGTAGGGGAAGAATTATACGAAGAGATCGACCTGCTGGATTTCGGCCGTCGTGCCATCCTGGCTGCCAAGCAAACCCTGGCCAGCCGGATCAGCGACCTGAAGAAGAATGTACTCGCTAAAAAATATGGCGACCGTATCGGTGAGATCATCAGTGCGGAAGTATACCAGGTATGGAAGAAAGAGATCCTCCTGCTCGATGAGGAAGGCAATGAACTGATCCTCCCCAAGAGCGAGCAGATCCCCCAGGACTATTTCAAAAAAGGCGAGAATATCCGTGCCGTTGTGGCCCGGGTGGATATGAAGAATAATAATCCCGTGATCATCTTGTCACGTACCGCCCCCAATTTCCTGGC
>CALRQQ020000158.1:0-7580 GCA_943370345.1 Chitinophaga pinensis | reverse complement strand
AACATAGCGGCGGTTGCCGCACCTGAACCAACTTTGGCAGGGATACCACCACCAGCGATCGGCGCAAATGTAGCGTCGTTGGCCAGGCGGGAGATATCACCCCAACGTTTACCTTCTGCCAGGAATTCTACTCTTCTTTCGAAGAGGATCGCAGCGATCAGTGCATTTTTATCGGCAAAGCTGGTTGCTGTGAACTGGTCAGGTACATTGGTTACAGCCCTGTTACGGATTGCATTCAGTAAAGCAAGACCACGGGCAGAAACTGAGGTGCCGGCTGCGGTTCTTGCTTCTGCTTCAGCCAGCATCAGGAGTACTTCTGCATAGCGGATCAGCGGAGCAGGGTCTGAAGAGTTGGCATAGTCGCGGTATTTGATCGTATATACAGCGTTCACAGCAGGAGGGGGAACAGCAGTAGAACCTGTTGCGTTTGTTCTGTATAATAAAGATCTTCTTAAGTCATTGCACAACCAGGCAGGATCGCTCCAGATGATCGGGCTTACGCGAACCAGTCCGCGAGCGCCTAATGCAGGGTCGCCCAGCATTTGTGGTAAGGCGCCATTCACACCGGGGTTGTCGGTAGCGTCGTTACGGATCGAGAAGATGCTCTCATTGGAAGTAGCGGCACTGAAAGCACCATCCACGGTTCCGTTCAGCGTCCATCCACCGATCGGGCTAACAAAAGGAGCCACTGTGGGAACCAGTTTGTTTCCTTCAGTGATCACACCGGCCCAGTCACCCATATGCATTCTTACGCGCATTTTCAGGGCAATCGCAGCGGCTTTGGAAGCACGGAAGGTTTTGATCTGTACACCGGAGTTGTTCACAACCGGAGTAGCCGGCAGATTGTTTTCAGCAAAATCCAGATCCGCCAGGATCTTGGCATAGGTATCCGATACTTTCACGGTAGAACGCTTGATCGCTTTTGCGGCATCAGCCGTAGCGGCATCTTTCACGGCAAAGTCGCGGTAGATCACACCCATCGCACTGCCATTTCCCTGAGAGTAGGGATAAGACAGGTTCAGCACCAGCTCATGATGACCCATGGCGCGAAGGAAGCGGCACTCTGCTTCATACTGAAGGGCGGTGGCAGAAGTGATAATACCTTTTGAACCGGCGCTTTTCACGCCGTCGATCACCAGGTTAGCTTTGTTCACCATTGCGTAAATGGTTTCAAACATGAACTGGTTGTTGGGCGAAGCATTATTGTAGGTGGCTTCGTAGGTGATCTGGAAGAAGGCGGCCTGGTTCAACATGTCTTCCCCACGCATATCACCCTGTTCGGTAGCGGCTGCGCCGAAAGGATAACCCCGTACGGCACCACCGGCATAGAAACCGGACTGGCAGGCGTCATAGACCCCGTACATGGATAACTGGCAGGCATCCGCGTTGGCGAAAGCCGACTCGTCGGATTGCTGGGAAAAAGACTGGAGCTCCAGTACTTTTTTCTGACAGGCACTCATCAGCAGGGTGCCCGCAATTAAAATGGTTGAAATTATTTTTACTCGCATTGTATTCAGTTTTTTCGGTGATGATTTAGAAGCCAATATTAACGCCAAATGAAATGGTTCTGGCCGGAGGAATGGTGTTGTAGTCCAGTCCTCTTTCATCAATATTGTCAGGATCAATGCCGGTATAGTCAGTGATCACGAAGAGATTCTGTGCCTGTAACAGGAAACGGAATGACTTCACAGAGTTCTTGAACAAACGACCCAGCAGAGCGGAGGGTACCTCATAGTTTACAGAGAGGTTATCCATCCGGAAGAAATCACCTTTCTCGATAAAGCGGGTCAGGGCCTGCTGGTTCAGGTTGGTGAAGTTGTCACGGTTGTACCACAGACGCGGAACCGTAGTTACATCACCCGGCTTCTGCCAACGCTTCAGGATCTCTGTACCGTTGTTCATGAAGCCCTGATTGAGCAGGGATTCCTGGCGGGTGATATTCATGATCTTGTTGCCACCGGAGAAACGGAATAACATATCAACCGTGAATTGTTTCAACCGCACGGTATTTGTGATACCGCCATAATAGGTCGGGAGTGCATTACCCAGGATCATACGATCAGTACTGGCAAGGCTTCCGGCGCTACCGATGGTGGCACTGTTCAGGTCAGCAATGGAGAAATAAGAAGAGTTGGTGATGTTACCCATCAGCAGCGTACCATCGGCCTTCCGGTAAACCGGGTTACCATTGGAAGAGTTTACACCCACATACTGATAGCCATAAAGAGCATTGATCGGCTGACCAACACGCTGCACGTTGTAGTTACCGGTACCGTTGGATACCACGATGTCATTACCACCGGGGAGGCTCAGCAGTTTGTTTTTCTGGCTGGTATAGTTGAATCCGAGATCCCAGGTGAAATCACGCTTACGAACCACTCCGAAATTCAGGGCGAGCTCAAATCCTTTATTTTCCATATTACCTACGTTCTGGAAGATCTGGTTGCCCGGAACACCCAGTGACGGGGGCTGGGGTACAGCAAATACCAGTCCGTTGTTCTTGTTCTTGTAGTAGTCGAATACAATCGTGATACGGTCTTTGAACAGGCTCATATCAAAACCATAATCGAGTTTATCACTGGTTTCCCATTTCAGGTCCGCGTTACCAGATTGAGAGGCAGAGATACCGCTGATCGCACCATAGGGAGCAAGTCCGTAGAAGTTCAGGAAGGGGAAACTGCCACCAGGGATACCGGTGTTACCTACGCGGGCCAGTGAAGCACGTATCTTGAACTCATTGATGACTTTACCCAGTGACTTAGCCCAGAAATCTTCCTGTGAAACTCTCCAGCCAACAGAACCACCGGGGAAATTACCAAAGCGGTTTTCTTTAGCGAAGCGGGATAATCCATCACGACGGAAACTTAACTGAACAAAGTAGCGGCTTTTATAATCGTAGTTAGCACGGCCAAAATAAGAGAAGAAGCCAGGACCCTGTGAGTAACCACCACCGGAAAGCTGGGTTACGTAACTACCACTGATCACGTTCTGCTGCTGGAAGAAGGCGTCGGCCACATTGGTACCAGATGCAGAGAAACTGTTGTTTTCCGCATTGCGGGCTTCAATACCTATTGTTCCATTTACATTGTGTTTGCCAAAGGTTTTATTGGCATTGATATATTGCTGTCCAACCCAGTTGGTAGAGTTGGCCGCCTGGTTGCTCACGCGACCCAGTACACTACGTCCGTCACCATGCTTGGCATCCTGACGGAAGAACTCATCCAGGGTGATGAAGTCAATACCAAATTTAGTGGTACTGGTCAGCCAGCTGGTGGGTTTGATCTCCACGGCAAAGTTGTCGATGATCCGGTGCTTCTTGGAACGGAATTTATTCTTCGCCAGCACATAACCAATGTTCACATAGTTGTTCTCGATCAGGCGGGTATTGGCATCACTGCCAAGGGCGGCTCCATCCGTAGTGATATTATAAAAATCAAACTGGGGCAGTGCCGGATTGAACAGGCGCACATTGGGTAAGGCACGCAGGGCAGCGGCGATACTTCCGGATAATGCGTTACCACCGTTGTTCTGGTCTTTATCAAAACCACGTGACAATGTGATGTTATTGGTGATCTTCAGCCATTTGTTCACTTTGTGCTCAAAGTTGGCGCGGATATTATAGTTCTCGGTAGTATTTGTTTTCACCAGCCCTTCCTGATAACGATAGTTGAAAGACAGGTAGTACGTGGTGCGGTCGTTACCGCCATCCAGTGACAGGTTATGTGTGGTAGCCTGTGAAGTGGGACGGAATACTACATCCTGCCAGTCGGTATTGGTGTTTTCACTGTTCATGAACGCACCATTGGCCAGGCTCGCTGCAGACAGTTTAGCGTTTGCAATGGTCACAAACTCCTGCGCATTCAGCAGGTCAAAACGGTTCATCGGTTTGGAAAAACCAAACGTAGAGCTGTAGTTGAAATTCTGACGGCCGGCTTTACCTTTCTTGGTCGTGATCATGATCACACCATTCGCACCTTGGGAACCAAAGATCGCGGTAGCACTACCATCTTTCAGTACTTCGATGGACTCAATGTCGGCCGGGTTGATATTCGCCAGCAGGTTATCATTGGTGAAACCGGCAAAACCGCCGCTGCTGATGGGTACACCATCCAGCACGATCAGCGGAGAACGGGTACCACCCACTGAGTTCACCCCACGGATACGGATCCGGGGCGGCTCATTCACCAGTCCGCTCGGGTTGGTTACCTGAAGACCCGGGGTACGTCCACCCAGTTGTTTGTCGATACTGGGACTTACCAGCGGGGCAATGTTGGTCGGATCAATTTTACTGATAGAAGCAGTAGCTTCTTTTTTTCGTTGTGTACCATAACCCACTACCACAACTTCCTGCATGGTCTTATCATCGTTTTTCAGTGCAACATCTATGGTTGCCTTGTTGCCGATGCTGACCTCTTGTGCGATCATATCTACAGAGGAAATAACCAATGTGCGTCCGTTCGCAGGAACAGTGAGTGAGTAAGTACCGTCGGCTTTTGTTGACGTACCGACTGTTGTTCCTTTTACTATCACTGACGCATTGGCAAGAGGATTGCCTTTTTCATCAGTGACCTTACCTGTAATGGATCGTTGCGCCATTGCCTGGGTGGCAAAGAACACAACCCCCATAAGGAGTAGATACAGTTTTCTCATGTGCATTTTTGTTTTAGTATATAATTGAAATCCAAACCACCTGTCCCCGCTAAGGGCCAAGGGGGCTTGAAATTAAAGAACCTTACAGGAATATCACAAAAAACAGGGAACTTTTTGAACGTTTGTTCATCCGTCCGGACCGTCCCGGGTCCGCCGGTATTTTATACCGGCAACTCTTTGACAATTAACCTAAATTAATTGCTGCACTCCCCGGAGGTTAAATACCCTCCACGGCGCCGTAAAAGTAATGAAATCGCCTATTTTCTGACCCGAATAAAGGAAATAAGAATAGCCGGTAAAAGGACCAGGTTGGTGAGGGTGGCCGTGACCAGGGTCAGGGAGGTTAACCAACCCAGGGCCTTGGTACCCCCAAAATCACTGAAATAAAAGATCACAAAGCCGGCGATCAACACCATCGATGTGTAAATGATACTGATCCCCGTGCTGTGTATGGTCTCGATCACCGTTTTGGTGAGATCGTATTGCTGTTGGGGCAATTCCTGTTTATAATTGACTAAAAATCTGATTGTTACGTCAATCGCAATCCCCAGGGCCACGCTGAAAACCAGTACCGTGGAAGGCTTCAGCGGCACCCCCACCCATCCCATTACCCCGGCAGTGATCATGAGGGGAATGATATTCGGTATCAGGGAACAGACGAGGATCCGGAACGAACGGAACAAATAGAGCATACAGGCTGCAATCAGCAGGAAGGCCCAGAAAATACTATCTTTTAAACCGCTGATAATGAATCGACTACCTTCCAGGAAAGTCACACTGGTCCCGGTCAGTTCAATATTGAACCGGCGCTTTCCCCAGGCAGAATCTTCCTTATTGGCTTCCCGGGTGGCCGAATCGGCGGTCAGGGCGTCCACACTGTCCGCATTGAAGATCTTTTCGGCCATCTCCTGAATGCTGTCAAGCATGCCAGGTAATCGGGCACTGCCGATATCGGCCATATTCACACTGATCCGGGCCCGCTGTTTGGTACTGTCCATAAAGCTGTTCACCAGGGTGGCCAGAGAACTTTTACTGCCTGTGGAGTCTCCTTTAAAACTGAGGTATTGAGACAGGGCCATCAGGTCATTACTGGACGGCATGGTATAGTTGGAAGGATCCCCGTCAAAAAAAGCCTGCTTGGCGAATTTCAACCCTTCGGCCAGACTCAACGGCCGGGCAATGTCCGGTATATTGACCAGGTAGCGGGAGAAGGTATCAATTTTTTCCAGGTTGGCCGGATTACGGACCACCCCTTGTTTCTTTTTGGTATCCACCACTACTTCAAGCGGCATTACTCCTTTGAAATTCTTCTCAAAGAATTTCAGGTCCGTATAAATTTTATCCGATTTCGGCAGGTCATCCACAATGAAACCTTCGCTTTTCAGCCGGAAAATACCTATCAGCGAAGCGATCACTAAAACGGTGGTGATGGCATAAATGAGCCGGCGATGGTTCAGCGACCATCTTTCGAGCCGGTCGAGCCAGCGGTTCAGCCGGGGATTATCGAGGTATTTGGTATGACGGGTTTTCGGGGCGGGTAAAAAACTTAATGCGGCCGGGATCAGGATCAGGGAGATCAGGAACAAGGCCATGATATTGATACCTGCCACGATCCCGAATTCTTTCAGGATCTGACTCTGGGTAAGGGCAAAAACAGCAAATCCGATGGCTGCGGCCACATTACAAAACAGGGTCACGACCCCCATTTTATCCACCATCGCCACCAAGGATTGTCGTTTGTCTCCGGACTGATTCCAGGCCACATGGAATTTATTGAGGAAGTAAATACAGTTCGGTATCCCGATCACCACCACCAGCGGGGGGATCAGGGCCGTGAGCAGGCTGATCCGGTAACCCAGCATTTCAATGGTACCCATACTCCATACCACACCGATCCCCACAACCAGCAAAGAGAGTACCGTGGCACTGATGGAGCGGAAAAATAAGAGCAGGATCAGGGCCGATAAGGCAATGGAGGCAATCAGGAAAAAGCGCATTTCCTCCTGCAACATCATCGCGATTTCTGTACGGATATAGGGCAGTCCGCTTTTATAGATGGTCAGGTTTTGTGCCTTCCCGTACGCATCCGTTACTTTATTTATTTCGTTGACCACGCCTTCCCTTGCCTTGGAAGCCATCAGATCCTTATTCACCCGCAGTCCCATCAGCCAGGCATTGGAGGACGGATTGTACATTAATCCCTCATAGAAAGGAAGGCTCCGGAAAAGGACGGCTGCACTATCGATCTCTGCCTGGGTAAGTATTCTGTCCGGGAACAAAGGAACCGCTTTGAATTTTTCAGCATCCGGCTGCTTGACCAGGTTTACCGCTGAGGGCACGGCTAGCACATCTTCAATACCTTTTACTTTTTTCAGATCGCGTAGCAGCTGATAATAGGCATTAAATTTTTTTTCATTGAAAAACTGATCGGTCTGTATCCCGATCACCAGGAGGTTGCCATCGTCGCCGAATTTTTTCCTGAATTCCTGATAGGCTTTGTACTTGGGATTATCGAGCGGAATGGCCCGGGTGAATTCATAGCTTAACTGCACTTTGCTGGCATGATAGCCCATAAAGCCGGTCAGGGCCAGTAAAAGAACCAGGAGGGCGATACGATATTGGAGAATCAGTTGTCCGAGCCGGTACCACATATAGGTTTCAGGAATTGTGAGGCTGCAAAGAAAGGCAAAAAAGCCCAATAGGAACAGGACTGATTGTGATACTTTTGAGGAGTGAGCATCCGTTTCATTCTTTACTTTTTACTGGCCGGACTGATTACTGCCGCGCAGGAGCCATTGGCACCGGTGGGTCAGTGGAGGGAACACCTTCCGTACAACAGCGCCATTGACCTGGCGGCCGGCAATAACCGGATCTTTTGTGCCACGCCATACAGCCTTTTTTCTGTGAATTATACTGATGCACAGACCCCC
>CALRQQ020000157.1:0-7597 GCA_943370345.1 Chitinophaga pinensis | reverse complement strand
GATGCCGTATTCGGTACCCAGGTGGAAGTGCCTACGATTGATGGCCGGGCCAAAATAAAGATACCTGCCGGCACCCAGAGCGGAAAAATATTCCGGTTGAAAGGCAAGGGTTTCCCTGCGGTGAACTCGTATGAAAAAGGCGACCAGCTGATCCAGGTGAGTGTATGGACCCCGCAACAATTGAGTACCGAAGAAAAAGCCGCGCTGGAAAAATTAAGTCACTCCCCTAATTTCAAACCACATCCGGAGAAGAGTGACAAGAACTTCTTTGATAAGATCAAGGAAATGTTTTCTTAAGAAAAGCATCCCTCTTTCGCTTAGGCTACGGAGGGGAAGCAAGAAGCCAAAGAAGGATCAAATTATACTATTCAAATAAGCAACAGCCAAAAAATAACCAAACCCCCTTAGAAGGTTTGGTTATTTTTTGGCTGTTGACTCCCGATCTATACTCCGTAGCTTCAGCGGAGGAGGTCTAATTACCCTTCTTCTTCTTTCCCTTCATGTAAAGATTCCGCGCCAGTATCGTCAGATTCACAAATTCTTTCTGAAGCAGATCCGTATCGCCTGCAGCGGCCTGTGCCATCGTCACCATATCATTCCAGGTCATATTTTTTACAAAGGGAGAAAGGCGCAACATGGAACCGAACTGGGCTACCGCCGCAGAGAAGTGATAAGACTTATCCAGTTTATCATACGCCGTAAAGTCAAAAAGGCTCTTCCGGTCGAAATACCGATGGGTGGTATCGCCCGGATAGCGGTACTGGAGTCGGATATTGGCAAACTGCCCGGAATAGATACTGTCACGGATCGCTCCACGGTTGAGTTCAGTGGGTTCTATTTCAAACAGGGCGATCATAGAAAATCCGGAACCGATCTCTCCCCCTTCAACCACTGCACTGGTATCGCGTAAGGCACCCACTTTGTTATCAAATCCGATCAGGCGGTATTCCTTTACATACTCCGGGTTGAATTCCACATTCATATATACATCATCTGCCACGGAGTACAGGGTCTGTGTGAATTCTTTCAGCAACACTTTTTCCGCTTCTTTAAAATTATCGAGATAGGCAAAGTTTCCGTTCCCTTTTTCTGCGAGTAACTGGATCTTGGAATCTTTGTAATTACCCATGCCCACCCCCAGACAGGTGAGGTAAACACCCGATTCCCGCTGGGCACTGATCATTTCATCCAGTTCGGCTTCTGTTTTCAATCCTACATTAAAATCACCATCCGTAGCCAGTATCACCCGGTTATTGCCCCCCTGAATAAAATGCCGTCTTGCCTGGCTGTACGCCAGTCGTATACCCGCTTCGCCGGGCGTAGAGCCACCGGGGGTCAGTTCATCTATTGTCTTAATTATTTTTTCCTTTTCTGCACCACTTGTTGATTCCAGCATAACACCCGTCACCCCGCCATACACCACGATCGCTACAGAGTCCTTGGCCCGAAGGTTATTGACGAGTAACCGGAAAGCGGATTGCAGCAAGGGTAAACGGTTGGGCATATCCATGGATCCCGATACATCGATCAGAAACACGAGGTTACTGGGTGGTAAGGTATCGAGGTTCAGTTTGCGGGACGACAGGTTGATATAATACAACTGGTGCTCCTGATTCCAGGGACAGGAAGTGAGCGCTGGTTTGAGATGAAAGAGATCATTACCGGCCGGCGGATAATAATCCAGGTTGAAATAATTCAACATCTCCTCTACTCTTACTGCATCGGGTGGTACAAAGGAATTCTGGGTGATAAACCGGCGGATATTGCTATAGGAGGCCCGGTCCACATTCAGCGACATGCCGGTACTTGGAAACTGGCGGGCAATGAGAAAGCGGTTATCCAGCAGACTGGCATAACTCTCATCACCGGTAAACCATTTTTTCTGTTCTTCCCTTCCAAGATCTTTGGTAAAGGAAGATAAGCGGTTCCTGAACCGGTTATTGGCGGTTGCAGGTGCTGGCTTGAGTTTCACCCGGAGATAATTAGCTGCATTCACCAATAATTTCTCAGGACGATATCCTTCGAGAAAGAAACTGAAGGTATCCAGCTGACTATGCGCCAGGATACCAAAGGTGCCGGAAGCCCCGCTCCGGAAAACATAGCCCGTCTTGAATTGTTTGATGATCACATTCTGCAACACATTCCCTGCCTCATCCTTCACTTCGCCACGCACATAAAACTCCTGGGCACCAATTGTGTGGCACAGCAGCATGAAGATGAGTATATGGCAAGTGGTCTTCAACCGTATAGAATAAAAATTAAGTTACAAAACTCATGGCAACTGCTCTGATAAATCATACCACCTGGTAGATCTCTTTGAGGTTACGTCCCAGTCCGTCATAATCCAGTCCATACCCCACTACAAACTTATTGGGGATATCAAACCCTACATAATCCGGTTTAAGGTCATACACCGTGGCCTCGGATTTATGGAGCAGGGTGGCGATCTTCAGTGAACGGGGTTGCTGGTGACTGAGTTTGGGTAAAAAATTATGCAGGGTCTTTCCTGTATCCACAATATCCTCTACGATGATCACTTCTTTCCCAAACAGATCGTCTTCGAGTCCGATCGAAGTGACCACATTCCCGGAGGATTTCATGCCCTTATATGAGGCCAGTTTTATGAAGCAGATCTCCGCTTCAACGGTCAGGTGCTTGAACAGATCAGCCGCAAACATGAATGATCCGTTCAGGATCGCTATAAACAATGGCCGTTTCCCGGCATAGTCCGTATTGATCTGAACGGCCAGTTCCTTCACCCGCTGCTGGATGGTTTCCTCGGAAAGATAGATATCAAAGGATTTATCGTGGACCTTGATGAGCGACATAGCGTTTGTTTGGTTTAGGTATTTATTTGTTTGGAGTGGATGGTACTTTACCGGGAGCATAAAGACTATACTGCTCGCGGATAAAGAGTTTGGGTTTGGCGGAGGCTTTCTTACGAAGACTGAGTTTTTCACCAGGGGCCGGACGGTCATCGGGGCCAAGGAAGTTCATTTCGCAAAGGCTTTCCAGCCGGATACCTTGCTGCTGTGCGATATCATACAGGGTTTCGCCGGCCAATACTTTGCAATATTCATCAACCCCTGTTTTTCTTTTTCGTTGCAAATAGATGAGCTGATCGCTGGCCAATGCTTCGGTCTGTGTCAATTCATTGAACTCAAACAGACGGGCCAGTGGCACATTGTATTGCTGGGCGAGAGACAAAAAAGAAACGCCCTTCTTTGCATACACTACCCGGGTATCATTGATTTTAAATTCTCCCTGAGGATAGTTATTCTTTTTGGGCGCGGGAAATACGTCTGCCATTGGTTTGAATCCACCGATCTTAGTGATGGCGGTATCCGGCCGGGATTGATTATTGGTATCCATGACCGGTTTACCCAACGCCATCAGCGTATAATTCTGTAATTGGTAATCCTCGATCAGTTTGATCAGCACGATGGGATAACGTGGATTGGTGGCGTAGCCCGCCTTCTTCAGTCCATTGGCCCAGCCGGCATAGTCGGTGGGATCGAGCTGAAACAGGCCGGCATAGCGCTGACTGTTCTTTAAAAAATTGGAATGATCGCGGTAGGAATCTTCCGCTGTGGGATATTTCCGGAAGCACTCTCCTCTCGCATCATCATCATGCGACACTGATTCACCGGTCCATCCGGTCTTGCATTTGATCCCAAAATGATTATTTGATTTCAACACCAGGGCACTGGTACCCGCTAAGGTTTCATGAATGCCCTGGGCCAGTTTGATCGAGGCGGGAACACCCGTCCTTTTCATTTCGGCCATGGCCAGGTCCTTATAGGTAAGGATATACTGGCGGACTGTTTCATTCTGCTGGGTCATACCCGACAATACCGCACAGCCAAAAAATAAAAAGAGTATCGCTTTTCTCCTAAACATCGTTCTGTCAATTATAATTTCCGGATCAGGTACAACCCGTCGCGGACCGTGAGTATTGTTTTTTCAATATCCGTGCGCTGCCGGATAAATTCATTGAAGGCCTGTATGCCTTTGGCACTTTTCCCTTTCACCGGCTCCTCGAGCACCTGCCCGTGGAACAGTACATTATCTGCTAAAATAAAGCCGTTTTTCCTCAACCGGGGAAAAACAAGGTTAAAATAGTCGATATAGGCTGGTTTATCGGCATCAATAAAGACCAGGTCCCAGGTTTCGTGGAGGTCCGGAAGAATGGTTAACGCATTCCCTGTATGGGATATTATCTGACGGGCTTGGGGGGATCGGTCAAAATACGCGCGGGCCAGTGCCGAATCGGCTTCCCGGAGTTCGATGGTATGCAGGCGTCCTTCCGGAGATAAGCCCTTGGCAAGGCAAAGGGCGCTGTAACCGGTAAAGGTACCGATTTCGAGGATGGCGGAGGGGCGAAGCATGCAGCTGATCATTTCGAGGACCTTGCCCTGTACTTTGCCACTGAGCATGATCGCTTCATTTAGCCGGGTGCGGGTATAAGCCGCCACTTCTTCCAGCAGCGGATCCTCCGCTGATGTATAGTTTTCCGCATATGCTTCCGCCAACGGGTTGATCAGATCCATCCTGCCGGTTTTTTTGCAAAGATAAACTTATACGGCCAGCAGACTTCCTTCTGAAGGAGATCCTTTCCGGGAGATCATCCAGAGCCCGCAGAAAGTGAAAATGCCATTGATCAGGATGAGTTCAAAACCGATCTTATAGCCATGGAAAATACTGGCAGACCAACTGGTTATCTGGGGCAGACTGATATGGAGTTTGGCTTCATACCACGCGGGGTTGCTGAGGATGTCCACGCCCAGGGCCAGCAGAGGGGCAACAATACAGGCCACCCAGATGAGTTTATCATTGAGCTTACGACGGGTGAGTATACCAAAGGAGAAGAGTCCCAGTAACGGCCCGTAGGTAATACCGGCAAATTTGAGGATGAAGTCAATGATCAGTTTGTCATTGATCCATTTAAAAACAAGGACCATGAGAAAGAAGATCGCCGCAAAGGTGAAATGCACTTTCAGACGGGTGCGTTTCTTTTCCTGCTCGGTACCTGGTTTTTTACTGATCCCGAGGATATCGATACAAAAGCAGGAGGTCAGTGAAGTGATTGCGCCATCCACACTGGGGAAGAGGGCTGAGATAATGGCGATGATAAAGATCACCCCAAGTACGCCACTGAAGGTATCACTCAGCGCAATGGTGGGGAAAAGGTCATCGGCCGGAATAGCGGTGGCCGGCACCAATGCCCCGGTGATCTTATTATATGATTCGAGCAGTTCAGCCGAATGAGCCGAATAATACAGGTATAATACACCTCCCAGTACAAGGAAGAGCAGGTTCACGAACATGAGCACCCCGGTAAAGGTCATGATGTTCTTCTGTGAATCCTTCAGCGTTTTCACGCTGATATTCTTCTGCATCATTTCCTGATCAAGACCCGTCATGGCTATGGCAATGAACATCCCGCCAATAATATGCTTCAGGGCAAAAGAACCGGATTTGAAATCCGTGTTGATGATACTGGTATACCCTTTATCCGCCATCATCGACCAGGCGCCCCCGATATCGGTACCCAGTGATTTTACGATCACGATGATACAGACCACCAGTCCAACGAGCATACCGGTGGTTTGCAGGGTATCAGTATAGATAATGGTTTTCACCCCGCCCTCAAACGTATATAACAGAATAAGCACCAGGATCACCAATGCGGTGGCTTCAAAAGGAATTCCCATCCGGTTAAAGATGAAGATCTGCAGTACACTGATCACCAGGTAAAGCCGGGCCGTGGCGCCAACGGTGCGGGAAAGAATAAAAAAGAATGCACCGGCCTTGTGGGCATTGATGCCAAATCGTTTTTCGAGATAAGTGTAGATACTGGTCAGGTTCATCCGGTAATACAAGGGGATCAATACAAATGCGATCACCATGTATCCGAGCAGGTAACCCAATACGACCTGGTAATAATAAAAGTTTCCGGTGCCTACCCCACCCGGCACACTCACAAAAGTGACGCCGGAAAGAGAGGTGCCGATCATGCCAAAGGCCACCAGCATCCAGTTGCTGTTACGGTTCCCGATAAAGAAGGATTCGTTATCAGAATTGCGGGACGTATACCAGGCTACTGCGAGCAAAAGCGCAAAATATCCGATCACGAACGAAAAGAGAACGACTGGTGACATAGCGGGTGATTTCTGTTGAGCAATATTAGCGTTGCAAAATAGGCAATAATGAATTTTGAAGATAATTAAAATTGTTATCCCTTTGTGGCAATATTATTTCTATGGCGATCCAATCACTTGCGGTTTTCTGCGGCTCAAAGAACGGAACCAATCCGGTATTCAGCACACATGCTGCTGAGCTGGGACAACTACTGGCAAAAAACAATATCCGTCTGGTATATGGCGGAGGAAGTGCCGGACTCATGGGTATCATTGCAGATAGTGTAATGCAACAGGGTGGTTCCGTAACAGGCATTATTCCGAAACTCCTGCTGGAGTGGGAAGTGCAGCACCGGGGTATCACCGAACTGATCATCAGTGATGATATGCACGAACGAAAGCGGAAGATCTACAGTATCTCCGATGCAGCGCTGATATTGCCGGGAGGATTTGGGACACTCGATGAATTATTTGAGATCGTGACCTGGAATCAGCTCACCATACATGACAAACAGATCTATATCCTGAACTCAGGTGGATTCTATGACCACCTGATCCATCATATTGAATTGATGAAAGCGGAGGGATTCCTGTATGAAGATGCGATCAAACGGATCCATATAATAAATGCGCCGGTTGAACTGCTGACATATATCCAATAAGCTCATCGCTTTTTTCTTGCCAGGTAAAAACTGAAACCGGTACGGAATACGGGAAGAACACGGCCATACTGGTCACGATAGGGTGAGTTAAAATCCTTCATCGCGTCGATCATGATGCTGGTATAGAACTGACCCTGCCCTATATTTCTTGTACCATACCCGACACCCACCAGCATACTGGGCGCTTCGGCTTTTGCTTTATTGATGATGCCGGAAGCGGTCTTCTCACTATAAGAGATCCGGTTGTACTCAAACTGTCCCCCGATAAAGAATTGCTCGATCGGCCAGATCCGCAGAAAGGGACCACCACCGAGCGCGAGGTAACGGGCCGTAATGTTGACGGACTGATAGCGCTGGGTCACATACGTGAGATTGGTGGCAATACCGATATCCATCACTTTATTCAGGCTATACCCGAATTCAGGATTAAGACCAATGATAAACCCATTGGAAAAACCCAGGTTGACCCCGGAACCGATAAACATCCGGTTGGCATCGAATCCTTTTTTCTCATCCTCGTCCTGTGCCAGGACCGTTGTAACAACTAAACTAAATACGAAAACGGCGAAAAGTCTTTTGTTCATAATGAAAGCTGATCAGTATTTGAATGAGGGACACATGGATTCCCGCTTATTGCCTTTGTATGTGCCCATGGCGCCTTGCTTGATGAGAGAAAATTCGAAAGCCCCGCGGGTATTATTGAAATTCCTGAGCCCGGACATCGTGGCATCGTAGGTGAATGTGAAATTAATATCCTTGATACCCAATCCGATCATGGGAATTACGGCGTCCTTA
>CALRQQ020000156.1:0-7615 GCA_943370345.1 Chitinophaga pinensis | reverse complement strand
AGTGACGCGATCCGTTCGCTGCCGAACATGCGCATCAGGTCATCTTCCAGTGATACATAGAACTGGGAAGAACCGGGATCACCCTGGCGACCGGCACGACCGCGGAGCTGGCGGTCTACCCGGCGGCTTTCATGTCGTTCTGTACCAATGATGGCCAGACCGCCGGCTTCTTTCACACCCGGTCCGAGTTTGATGTCCGTACCACGACCGGCCATATTGGTGGCGATGGTCACGGCGCCCGGTAAACCGGCTTCGGCCACGACCTGTGCCTCACGTGCGTGTTGTTTGGCGTTAAGTACGTTGTGGGGGATCTTTTTCTGCTGCAGCATACGGCTCAGCAGTTCACTTACTTCCACGGAGGTGGTACCTACAAGACAGGGGCGTCCGGCATTGCGGAGCACCTCGATCTCATCGATCACCGATTTATATTTTTCGCGTTTTGTTTTGTAAACAAGATCCTGCTTGTCGTCGCGGATCATCTTGATATTGGTGGGGATACTCACCACATCCAGTTTGTAGATGCTCCACAATTCCGCTGCTTCTGTTTCAGCGGTACCGGTCATACCTCCGAGTTTATGGTACATCCTGAAATAGTTCTGCAGGGTGATGGTGGCATAGGTCTGGGTAGCTGCTTCGATCTTCACATTTTCCTTGGCTTCAAGGGCCTGGTGAAGGCCGTCTGAATAGCGTCGTCCGTCGAGTACACGACCGGTCTGTTCATCCACGATCTTGATCGCCCCGTTGTCGATGATATATTCCACATCGATCTGGAAGAGGGTATAGGCTTTCAGTAATTGTTGTACCGTATGGATACGGTCGGCTTTCTGCGCATATTCATTCAGGATAGATTCTTTCAGTTGCAGTTTTTCCTCCGCATTCACCACAGTCTTCTCCACTTCAGCCAGCTTCACGCCGATATCCGGCAGTACAAAGAACTCCGGATCTTCCCCGGTACGGGTGATCATGGCCAGTCCTTTATCAGTCAGTTCTACGGATTTGTTCTTTTCGTCAATATGGAAGAGGAGTTCCTCATCCACGATATGCATGTTGCGCATCTGATCCTGCAGGTAGTAGTTCTCGGCTTTCTGCATTTTCACTTTCACGCCGGGTTCACTCAGGAATTTTATCACCGGACTGTATTTGGGCAAACCACGGAAGGCGCGGAACAAATGAAGACCGCCGCTTTTCGGATCATCATCGCCTTCGGCAAACCGCTTTTTGGCTTCGTTCAGGGCATTTCTTACAATACGTTCCTGTTCCTGTACCAATTGCTGGATGCGGGGTTTGTGTATATGGAACTGCTGGTCATCGCCCTTGGGTACCGGACCCGAGATGATCAGGGGGGTACGGGCATCATCGATCAGTACGGAGTCCACCTCATCCACCATGGCGTAATGGTGTTTGCGTTGTACCATTTCTTCCGGGGTATGCACCATGTTATCACGCAGGTAGTCAAAACCGAATTCGTTATTGGTGCCGTAAGTGATATCGGCCAGGTAGGCTTTTCTTCTTTCCTCACTGTTGGGCTGGTGTTTGTCGATACAATCAACCGTGATCCCCAGCCATTCAAAAATGGTTCCGTTCCATTCCTGGTCGCGACGGGCCAGGTAATCGTTCACGGTCACAATATGCACACCTTCTCCGGGAAGTGCATTGAGGTAGGAGGGTAAGGTGGATACGAGGGTCTTACCTTCACCGGTGGCCATCTCCGAGATCTTTCCCTGGTGGAGTACGATACCCCCGATCAGCTGTACATCATAGTGTACCATGTTCCAGGTCACTTGTCCGCCGGCGGCTGTCCAGGTGTTTTTGAAGATGGATTTATCGCCATCGATGGTCACATAATCTTTTTTCACACTCAGGTCACGGTCCATATCGGTGGCCGTGGATACGAGTTCGGTATTTTCTTTGAAGCGGCGGGCGGTTTCTTTTACCACGGCAAAGGCCTCGGGTAAGAGTTGTTCCAGTACCTCTTCAATTTTTTTATCGCGGTCTTTTTTCAGTTTATCCACTTCCTGGTAGATGGCATCCTTTCCCAGCAGGTCATTGAACGGGAGGGCTTCAGCGGCGGCATTTTTTTCAGCGATCTCCGCATCAATACCGGTCAGGTGTTCTTTGATACGTTGACGGAATTCGGGTGTTTTGCCCCGCAGCTGGTCATTGCTGAGTGACTGATAGGAAGTAAAAAACTGGTTGATTTTAGCAACATAAGGTTCGATCTTTTTAACGTCTTTCTCAGACTTGCTGCCGCCAAAAATTTTCTGAATGAAACCAAGCATGGTTGTACTATTAAATATTATTGATTGTTAGTCCTTTGGGTTGTCAAAAACGGTGCTACAATTAAAAGAAGCCATTTTGACAGAAAACCTGTTTTACAGGGCCGCCAAAGATAAGTCTTCCTTGGGAGTTTATTTTCCCTGCTTCGCTGAAACCCGGATGAATATCCGGATAAAATCCGGGGTCAAATTCCGGGTTATTACGGCCTTGCAGTAACTTGCCCTTGTTCAAAACCCCTTATTCCATGTCACGCAGCCTTATCCGGTTTTTTTCTTTGTTAATCCTGGTTTTTCTGCTGGCCTGCCGCCAGAAGGATCATAAAGCCCAAGGCCATATTGCACCGGAGAAATTGTACCTGGATTACCAGGTCAATGCAGAAGAGGGGGATGATAACCTGACGGTGTTGGTCCGTTTCAGTGCCGGGGAGGAAGGTAAAACTCTGCTCCTGCCGGCCGGTACCACTATTTTGCTGGATAATGTAGTTCTGGAAGCAGATAGTTCGAAGCGCACCGGTGCGTTTTATGAAATCAACCTTCCCATTGATGCATTCCGGGGAAAGCATACGCTTGTTTTAAAACAGGGCGATACCGGGCTTTATACCCATTCTTTTGACTTTTTCCCTATAGAAATAGTGGAAGAACCCCGGGACAGCATTACCCGCGCAGACCTGGTTTTTACATTAAAGGGATTGCAGCCGGAGGACTATATCCGGGTGATCGCCACGGATACTGCTTTTTACAGTGAGGGGATCAACCGGCTGGATACGGTGCGTAAGAATCAGTTGGTGATCAGCGGTTCTGATCTGTCGCAACTGGTCAGCGGACCAGTTCAGTTTGTACTTTCACGAGAGTGGGAGGAGCCGCTCTTGCAGGAGGGTAGTGAGAAGGGCCGGTTTAAAATGGTTTATTCCCTCCGGAGGGAGTTTGTGTTAAAGGATTAACTGATTTTTTGCCATTCTGTACCCTTTTCAGGTATGGAACTGACCTTTGGGCAGAAAAGGATGTTCACAAGTAAGTAACAGCGTGGTTTTCAAGCGGGTTTAATTTTAAAAAGTGCATGGATTTTTACCGGCTGCGCCCTACCTTTGCGGCCAATTTAAGTATCAACTATGTCAGGTCAGTTAAAAGAGGTACGTAGCCGGATCAAATCCGTTCAAAGCACGCAGCAGATCACCAAGGCGATGAAAATGGTAAGTGCGGCCAAATTGCGCCGTGCGCAGGATGCGATCATTCAAATGCGTCCCTATGCCCAGAAGTTGCAGGAAATGCTCAGTAATATCGTGAGCAACAGTGAGGCCGGAACAGGTATGGCCCTGGCCACAGAGCGTCCGGTGGAGAAGGTGCTGATGATCGTGATCACGAGTGACCGCGGACTGGCGGGTGCTTTCAATGCCAATATCATCAAACTGGCCAAAGCGACGATTGCCGAAAAATATGCCGATCAGCAGAAGAAGGGTAACCTGACGATCTGGGGAATTGGTAAGAAAGGGCAGGAGAGCTTTGCAAAAAGTAATTACAAGACCAATGATGCATTCCGGGATATTTTCCTGCACCTGAATTTTGAAAATGTCCAGAAAGCGGCCCAGGCTGCCCGTACTGCATTTATCAATAAAGAATTTGATGTGGTGGAACTGGTCTATAGTCAGTTCAAGAATGCCGCCACCCAGCTTTTTGTGGTGGAGCGTTTCCTGCCGATCCCCAAAGTGGAAAGCAAGGCCGGAGCCACCAAGGCCGATTTTATATATGACCCCTCCAAGGAGTTGCTGATCACCGAACTGATGCCGAAGATCCTGAATACCCAGTTGTTCAAGGCCGTACTGGATTCCAACGCCTCTGAGCATGGTGCCCGTATGACCGCTATGGATAAAGCCAGTGAAAATGCCAATGAAATGCTGCGTTCCCTGAAGATCTCTTACAACAGGGCCCGTCAGGCGACCATTACCACCGAGCTGACCGAGATCGTGAGTGGGGCAGCGGCGTTGCAAGGATAGATTGTAAGTACGAAATTAGAAGTACGAAGTTAGAAGTACGAAGTACGAATAAAGGAGACCGGTTTACAGTTTGTAAACCGGTTTTTTTATGTAAAAGTCCGGGCTTTCTGACATGCGTACTTATCCCACTTTACCTTGTCAAACTGTGCATAAACTGTGCATAGCAAATCCCGTTGGATAGTTATCTTGCCAATCCGTTTGGCGTTAACAGAAGAGCTGAAAAGCGGCGGAATTTCACCTTATTTGACCATACTATTATGACTATCGATAATCTTATACCCCATATTGAAGCACTGATCTTTGCCAGTGATAAGCCTCTCACAACCATGGAAGTGACAGAGCTGATCAATAATGCCTTTGGATTCATGGAAGAGAAGATCATGCTCGACCAGGTCGAATCCGCAATGGATGGCATCCGGGAAAAATATGCCACTGAATTTTATCCATTTGAGTTGAGACAAAGTGGTGGTGGCTGGCAGTTCCTGACCAAGAAGGAATACCACAAGACCATTGCCCAGCTCAATGGGGATAAATTCCTGAAACGCCTCTCCGCAGCCTCCATGGAAACCCTGGCCATTGTTGCCTATAAGCAACCGGTAACCAAGGGCGAGATCGAAGCGATCCGCGGGGTGAGTTCTGATTATGCCGTGCAGAAATTGCTGGAAAAAGAACTGATCATCATTACAGGACGTAATGAAAAAATGCCTGGTCATCCATTGGTGTATTGCACATCCAGGAATTTCATGGATTATTTTGGTATCAACTCTGCCGATGATCTGCCCAAGATCAAGGAAGTACTCGCCGACCAGTTGGTAGAACCCACCATCATGAAAGATGTACAGGTAATGGACGAGGAGCAGGCGGATAAAACTGAAGAAACGGAGGGTCCAACCGCCCTGGCTGTAACAGAAGGCGGCGAACTGGTGATCAATGAAGATGCCGGTGAAGGCGAAGAAAGCTGATCCTTATTTTATAAAATGCATTTATAAACCGGCTCCGTTCATTACGGAGCCGGTTGTTTTTTTATCTTCGCCCCTATGGCGACTGAACTTTCACACGAACAACTGTCAGCACTGGCCCGTGAATACGGCACCCCGCTTTATGTATACCATGCTGAACGGATCCGGGAGCAATACCAGAACCTGCTCGATGCTTTTCAGGGAGCGGATGTCCGTTTTTTTTATGCAGCCAAGGCGCTGACCAATATCAATGTACTTCGTTATGTGAACAGTATCGGCTGTAATGTGGACTGCAGTTCGGTCAATGAAGCCCGGCTCGCCCTTCATGCCGGGTTTGATCCGAAAAACGTGTTATATACTTCCAATAATGTATCGTTTGAAGAGATTGAAGAAGCACAGTCATTGGGTATTCATATCAATATTGACAGTATTTCCAACCTCCGGAAGTTTGGTCAGAAATTCGGTCATAGCTACCCGGTAGGTATCCGGCTGCGTCCCAATATCATGGCCGGCGGCAACCTCAAGATCTCCACCGGGCATGCTGACAGTAAATTTGGCATCCCGCTCGAAAACATAGCTGACGTGCTGGAAGTGATACGGGAGACCCATCTGTTTATCCGTACCCTGCATATCCATACCGGTAGTGAGATCAAGGATGTGGAGGTGTTTGCCAAAGGCATTGACGTGTTGTTTGAGATCGCTCAGCAATTTCCGGAACTGGAAGTGATCGATCTGGGTGGTGGATTTAAAGTGCCGTATAAGCCAGGCGAAGAGGGAACGGATATTCCTTTACTGGGTCAGAAAGTAAAAGAAGAATTTGAGCAGTACGCGGCAACATACGGGCGCAGACTGCAGGTCTGGTTTGAACCGGGTAAATATATCGTGAGTGAATGTGGTTATTTTATTACGAAAGTGAATGTGCTCAAGCCGGCCGTCAATGCAGTCTTTGCCGGGGTGGATACCGGACTGAATCACCTGATCCGTCCGATGTTTTACGGCTCCTATCACCGCATCGAAAACATCTCAAATCCCAACGGGGCTTTATATAACTATAATGTAGTAGGTAATATCTGTGAAACGGATACGTTCGCGGAGCATCGTGCACTTCCTGAAATACGGGAAGGGGATTACCTCGTATTCCGCAATGCCGGGGCTTATTGTTTTGAAATGTCTTCCCATTACAATTCCCGCTTCAAACCCGCTGAAGTAATGGTGGAAGAAGGCAAAGCCCGGCTGATCAGGAAAAGGGATGAGTTAAGTGATCTGCTGGCAGGACAGGTATACTAGTCGGTAGTTAGCAGTCGGGAGTTAGGAGTCAACAGCCCCTTCTGAGAAGTTGTTCGCTGTTAGCTGTTTGTTGTTAGGCAACAGCCCCTACTAAGGGAGTTATACTTAAATAATGAAACTTCTTCTTTCCCCCTCCCGGAGCGGAATGTTGTTGTCATCCTGAGTAGACGCTTAAGTAGAACTGCAGGGCATGAGAATTTATTTGTGCGTCGTATCGAAGGATGCGTCGTATCAAAGTATGTTACTCCCCGGGTTTCACCACTGCCGTAATCTTACTGATCGTCTTAGACGTCAGCGGCAGGTTGCCGAACGTGGATTCCGTTGTTCCTGTGGATTCAGTAGTGGTGGTCTTTTCCTTAATGATCATGTTGCTCTTGTCGAGAATGATCTTACCGGATAATTTATGGGAGAGGGTGGTAGTGGTTTCACTGCCCATCATCTCTGCTTTGGTCACGGTAGTGGCGGTACCCGTAAAATCCACGGTCACGGTGCTGTCGGTCACCGCAGTGAGTATATAGGTGGTTTCATATTTATCGGTGAGAGTGGCGCCGGATTCGGTCCAGGATTCACCCACGGCCACACCGCCTTGTTTTTCGGGGATCACGCGGAAGAAACTGCTTTTGCCGGATTTGGGTGGCTGCACTACTTCCATCACTTCTTTCATCATGCTTGAAATGATCGCCATCCGGCTATCCGTTGCATTGTTCGGAAAGCTTTCCGGCATGGTCAGTTTTACCTTTCCATAAGGGTCAATGATCATGTCATATTTCTTCTCCAGCAGTTCTTTTACCGGTTTGCCCATTTGTCCGTTCAGGTCCTTGGGATTATCGGAGTTGAACCCCTGCTTTTGTCCCATGCCGTCAAATGTAAAACTGATCCTTTTCACAATGTGCCGGAGACTGTGATTATCCTCCGTGGTATTGGTAACGTTATATTGATGCAGGCTGCCGGCATCCACATTGAAATCAATGGATTGCCCCATGGCCTGCTGTGCGATCGTGGTCTTGGTTTCCAGGCTGATCTCGATCTGCTGGGCCTGTTGCAG
The DNA here is from genome assembly GCA_943370345.1 of Chitinophaga pinensis. Taxonomy (GTDB): domain Bacteria; phylum Bacteroidota; class Bacteroidia; order Chitinophagales; family Chitinophagaceae; genus JJ008. The sequence continues at coordinate 57 of CALRQQ020000156.1, read as the reverse complement.
TTTTACTTTTCCATCCACCGTTTGTGCATTGGAGCAAAACGAAGCAAGTAAAAGGGC
>CALRQQ020000155.1:0-7651 GCA_943370345.1 Chitinophaga pinensis | reverse complement strand
TTTTCGATTCGCATCATCGCCTTTTCCAGGTGATCAATGAATGTGATCTGGCGGCTGGCCATCTGGCTGAGCTGCTCTCTTTCCATACTTACGCTGCCATCTTCCATGGTCATGTAACGGGCTTCATCCATATCACCACCTTCGTCTTTCCGGGTGATCAATCCCTGCAAATATGCCAGCTCTTTTTTAGCGGCATCTAATTTACGCTGAATGATCTCCCTGAATTCGGTCAGGTCTGAATCGGAGTAGCGCATAGTGGGGCCGGTACTGTATTGTTGCATAGTCTGATCTAATACGGATTTTGTGAACTCAGGTTCATATTTCACCGAGTTGCGGGTACTTGTTTTGGGTATCACCACTTTTGTGGGTTTAGGCGGCTCCTTTTTAATCACGGGCTGCACTTTTGGCTTAATGGACACGAGCGATTTCGGGTCCACTGCACCGGGCTTTTTGGGTGCTGGTTTAGCAGCAGGCACTTCCTGTTTCGGGGCCACTGGCGCCGGTGCAGGTTTAGCTACTGGAGCCGGAGTTGCCTTGGCAGCTGGTTTGGGTGCCGGTTTCGGAGCCGGCTTTTTAGCGGCCGGAGCTGGTTTAGCAGCAGGCTTCGGAGCCGGTTTTGGAGCTGGCTTCGGAGCCGGTTTTTTTGCGGCTGGCTTTGGAGCAGCTTTTTTAGCTGCGGGTTTGGGTGCAGATTTTTTCACAGTTTTCTTTGCTACCGGTTTTTTAGCGGCAGCTTTGGGGGCGGGTTTGGCGGCTTTCTTAGGAGCCTGTTTCTTTTTAGTTGCCATAAATTACCCTTTTTTTGAAACAATCACATTTAGCAATACATCGTTAATATCGATCTCTGTGCCTTCGTTTAGCTCAGGCAGTATTTCCAGCGTATCGGCCAGAATTTCGGCGCAAATATAGGTTTTAAACTGAGCTAATGAATCTTTTAATCCATCCGGCGCAGCCACCTTTATATCCACCCGGTCGGTCAGCTCAAATCCACTGTCCTTGCGGATCTTCTGAATGCGGTTCACGAACTCCCTGGCATGCCCTTCGGCTTCCAGTTCCGGGGTTACAGTTACATCCAGTGCTACGGTCAGACTGCCTTTTCCGGCTACGGTCCAGCCCGGAATATCCTCACTGCTGATCTCCACTTCGGCGATTTGTAATATTACAGGTTCGCCTTCAATTGACAAATTATATTGTCCCTCTTTTTCGAGTTGCATAATGTCCTCCTGGGTGAATTGTGATAAAGCTGTGGATACTGCTTTCATTTTTGCCCCCAGCTTTTTACCCAGTGCCACAAAATTCGGTTTGATCTTTTTCCGGATAAACGTATTGTCCGCCCCCAGGTATTCGATCTCCTTTACATTCACTTCGGCCTTGATCAGACTTTCCACTTTTTCCAGCTGTTCCTTCATTGCCGGATTCAAAACCGGGATGAGTACTTTCTGCAATGGCTGGCGCACTTTGATATTGACTTTCTTACGGAGCGACAATACGAGAGAAGAGGCATCCTGGGCCAGCTGCATCCTTTCTTCCAGCAGCGTATCCACTACCGATGCATTATACACCGGATAGTCGGCATGGTGCACGGATGATACGGCAAAGCGACCTGTTACTGCATTCAGATTACGGAACAATACATCACTGAAGAAGGGAGAAACCGGGGCGATCAGGCGGGTCAGGGTTTCCAGACATTCATAGAGTGTCTGATACGCCGAGATCTTATCCTGTTCATATTCCCCTTTCCAGAAACGACGGCGGCAAAGACGCACATACCAGTTACTCAGCTGTTCGTCCACAAAATCCTCGACCACCCTTCCCGCCTGGGTTGGTTCATAATCATCCATGAAATCACCGGCTTTCTTCACCACCGTGTTCAGTGCAGAGAGGATCCAGCGATCAATTTCAGGACGATCTTTTACCGGGATATACGCTTCTTTAAAAGCAAATCCATCCACATTGGCGTACAGCGCGAAGAACTGGTATGTATTATACAAGGTACCAAAGAACTTGCGTTGCACTTCCCTGATGCCTTCAATGTCAAATTTCAGATTATCCCAGGGAGAAGCATTGGTGATCAGGTACCAACGGGTGGCATCGGCGCCATACTTCTCAATGGTATCAAACGGGTCAACCACATTGCCCAGTCGCTTACTCATCTTATTGCCGTTCTTATCCAGCACCAGTCCGTTACTTACAACAGTCTTGTAGGCCACCGAATCAAAGACCAGACAGGCAATGGCATGCAGGGTATAGAACCAACCACGGGTCTGGTCTACGCCTTCTGCAATAAAATCGGCCGGAAAGGATTGCTTGAAAGTTTCTTTATTCTCAAATGGAAAATGCCACTGCGCATAGGGCATGGCCCCGCTGTCAAACCAAACGTCGATCAGGTCGGGTACCCGCTTCATGGGCTTTCCGGAAGGACTGATCAGAACAATATCATCAACGTAGGGTTTATGCAGATCTAAGTTGTCGGATAAGTGTGGCGAGTTGTGAGTGCCGAGTTGCGAGTCGGCCTTAACTGCAAGTTCTTTTAACTCAGCAATACTGCCGATACAGATCTCTTCTGCTCCGTCTTCCGTGCGCCATACGGGTAAGGGTGTGCCCCAGTATCGGCTGCGGCTCAGGTTCCAATCCACCATATTCTCTAACCAGTTACCGAAACGGCCTTCACCGGTTGATTTCGGTTTCCAGTTGATGGTCTTGTTCAGTTCCACCATCCGGTCCTTGATCGCGGTGGTTTTGATAAACCAGGCATCCAGCGGATAGTAAAGTACCGGTTTATCCGTTCTCCAGCAGTGCGGATAACTGTGCTCGTATTTCTCTACTTTAAACGCACGGTTCTCTTTTTTCAGTTTCACCGCGATGTCCACATTCACATCGGCGTAGCTGGGATCATCCTTATAATTCTTCACGTAACGATTGCTGAACTCACCCAGACCATCCACAAACTTTCCTTCACGGTCCACCATGGTCAGGATACCAATACCGTATTTTTTACCCACTTTATAGTCATCGGCCCCAAACGCCGGTGCGGTATGTACGATACCGGTACCATCTTCCGTGGTTACAAATGAATCCACCAGTACCCGGAAGGGGTCGCCACCCGCATGCGCTGCGGTGTTGGCCTCATAGGGCATCAGTTGTTCATAGCGGCATTCTTCGATCTGCGCGCCTTTGAATTCCGTGATGACGGACCAGGGTAATACTTTTACTTTTTCATTGTAGCCCGCAAAATCACCGTCTTTCCCTTCTTCTTTAAAATACTTACCCAGCAGATTTTTTGCCAGCACCACATTGACCGGCAGATGCGTATAAGGGTTGTAGGTTTTCACCAGTACGTAATCAATATTCGATCCCACGGTCAGTCCGAGATTAGAAGGCAGTGTCCAGGGGGTGGTGGTCCAGGCCAGGAAGAAGAACTCATCCCCATGAACGGCGTCATGCAAAAACTTGCTCTTTTCATCCTGCACTGCACGGAACATGGCCACACAGCTGGTGTCTTTCACGTCCTTGTATGTACCGGGCTGATTCAGTTCGTGTGAGCTGAGTCCGGTACCTGCAGCCGGCGAATAGGGCTGGATACTCACACTTTCGTAGAGTAATCCCTTTTTATAGAGCTCACTCAGCAGCCACCATAAGGTTTCAATGTACTCATTCTTGAATGTGATATAGGGATCATTCAGGTCCACCCAATAACCCATCTTCCTCGTGATATCATCCCATTTATCCTTATACCTCAATACGGCCTCACGACATTTCTTATTATAATCTTCCACAGAGATCTTCTTACCGATATCCTCTTTAGTGATACCTAGTTCCTTTTCCACCCCCAGTTCAATCGGCAGTCCATGGGTATCCCACCCGCCCTTGCGCTTGACCTGAAATCCTTTCATGGTCTTATAGCGGCATACCATATCCTTCAGGGTACGGGAGATCACGTGATGGATCCCGGGCATCCCGTTGGCACTGGGCGGGCCTTCGTAGAAGACAAAAGGAGTCGCTCCCTCCCGGAGGGAAACGCTTTTTTCAAAGGCCTGGTTTTCAGTCCAATCTGATAAGATCTCCTGCTCAAAAGCGGGCAGGTTCAAGCCGGTAAATTCTCTGTATTTAGCACTCATAGCCATTCTAAAATGGGTGCAAAGTTACGAAATTATATGGCCCTTCCGGAGGGGAAATAAAAAAGGGCCCGCCAGAAAAAGCAGGCCCTTTCACCATTAACCATTAACCTATCCCTTTTTGAGCCATACGGCTTCAAAAGCGGGATACCCTCTTTCTCCGTTCTGGGTCAATGCAGTAAAGCGGAGTTTATAATAATTATTATCGCCATCTTTTACGATGTAATAGCGGTCGGTACGCACGGAGGGTGACACACCCGGCCCACCCCCTGAACGCCAGTCAGCCGCAATGGCATTCTGCGTGCTGAGGAAGGTTTGTGTGGCAATATCCGCCACTGAAAAATCAACATAGGCCTTTGTGGCGGTCATCACTTTGGCAATACTCACGTTGCGGTTGAGCAGGATGATATCCTGGAACAGGTAAGGCACTTCACCGGCACCGAAATTGGTGACATTGGAGAAATAGGTCCAGGCCAGGTCCCATTTCTTCTTGACGGGTTCTACGGCCACTGCGCCATTATCAAAGGAAATGTACTTGAAAAAATAATTCTCATCCTTGGCAATATCGATCGCAGCGAAACTGGTGGCACTGATATCTGCATACTGCAAGGTATAACCACCACTGGTATTCCGTAACACCCGGATCTTTTTCCAACCCCTGGCCGGTGCGGGATTGCCCGGCGCAAGACCGCGATTAACGATATATACTTTATTCTCATCCGGCGTGGCACTGATCGCTGCAATGGCCGTACGATTCAGATCACCATTGGGGTAATCGATATAGGGAAGAGATGTAGTGACCGGCGCAAACTGATTAAATGCTACTTCAGTGCTGAAACCGGCTGTATCAGCAGCAGTAACCAGATTCAGGTCATTCTTATTGATCTGACGGGCCATCATGGCAGTGGAGGAATTGAGGATCACCCGGAACTGGTCGTTGCCGGTATAAAAACCAAGGTCCCAGTTATTGCGGTTGACGATCGTCTGCCGGTTGGCACTCAGGTCCATAAACACTTTATTGCTGAACAGCACCCCGCCTCCATTAATGGTCATGGCCGGTAACTGTGCGATCAGTTCCGCAAAATCGAGGGTAAAACGGCTCTTCACCCCAACGGAGACTTTTTGTAGCGTCTGTGCCAGGTCAAACAGGATCCGCTCGTCTCCGTCAAATAATACCCCGTTCACTTTATTCAGTACAAAAGAAGCTTCCCTGGCACCGGCCGGGATATTCACCGACAACTTGCCTGATACAGCTGCAGGTACGGTGGTGTACTCTGTTCCGTAAGCGATATCCTGTTCGGTCAGCTGGATCGTAACCGGAAGGATCGTATCGGTGATCCGGGACAGTTTAAGTTTCACCGTGATGGAAGACTCACTGGCCGTGATCCCCTGTTCGGAGGACTCAAAAGCCACATATACATCCGGGAGGTCGGCTGTCCGTTTACGGCAGCCTGCTCCCAGGATCAGTAAGGCGATGGTCAGCAGGGCGAGACCGTTGAATTTTTGTTTCATTGTATAAAGATTGTAGTATGAATTATTTTTTATTCCAGTTGAACAGCAAAGAAGCAAAGGCTGACCGGCCGGTGGCCACACTCAGTCCACCCCCGGTATGAATACCGCCGGCAATAAAGCTGCTGCGGATCCGGTCAATATTGAACAGATTGCGCACCCCGGCATTCAGCCGCAGGGATGAAGACAGCTTCTTATTGACTGTAAAATCCGCCATATGAAAGCCTTCCTGCTCAGACAATACGATATCCGGTCCGCTGGTTACATAACGGGGACGCTTACCTGTAAATTTATAATACAGGTTCAGGTCCAGTCCGATCCTGGAAAAACTATAGGTGGCGTTGAGGTTGGCCTCGGCCGACCAAAGCAGTTCATTGAGCGATTTATCCGCTTCATACTGGTCATTATAAAAACCGGTATAGGAAGCACCGGCAGCCAGTGACCAGTTACCCGCGGTAAGTCCGGCCGTAAAGTTGGCGCCTGCAGTTTTACTGCGTAATATATTATACAGCCGGGCCGTATCGGAGGTCTGGGTGAAAACATAATCGATCTGGTTGCGTACATCATTATAAAAGCCGCCCAGTTGTGCGGTGAGCCGCAGATCATCCTTCAGTTTTTTCTTCCAGTTGAGGGCGCCGGTGAAGCTATGGGAGGTTTCTGCTTTCAGGTCCGGATTACCTACCACCTGGTGATTGGCATCAAAGAAACTGAAATAGAGTTCGCGCAGAGAAGGTGAGCGGAAACCACGGGCATAGGATACACGGAGATCAAGGGCATCACTCAGCTGAAATTTAGTGTTGAGTGAAGGAATCACCGGAGGTGCATCGTATACAGAGTTACGGATCATGCGCAATCCGGGACGGATATTGATCTTACTATTCGGAGTGATCTCGGAACTGATGAAGAATGCATAATCATTCACTTCATTGGAACCGGCTTTGAGCCGCTCCCCTTCTCCTTTATCGAGATTAAGATCCACCCCGGGCTGAAAGCTGAAAACCTGATTCAGTTTATAGGTACCGGTGGCACGGAAAGTAAATCCGGAGAAATTCACAATGGAATTGCGTCCTTCTCCCATATCCAGCCGTACATCCCCATCCGCTTTATTCAGCGTAGTGGAATAAACCTGACGGCGGTAATCTGTATAAGCGGATTGTACCTGGAAGTTGAGTTTACTGTTGACAAAATAACTTCCTTGTAACTGGTGCATCAGGCGGCGTGACAGGTATTCCTGGTCATATGCCAGGGTATCGCCGGTGATGGCATCGGGGAAGGGCAGGAAATTACCCGGATTGGTGATCACTTCGTCCAGTCCGTCGATACGATAACGCAGATTCAGTTTCCCGTTATTATACCCGAGAAAACCATTTACCAGGCGCTGGTCTTTTTTATGCCATACCAGTTCGCGGGCTACGGCAGTGTCTTTCCAGCCTCCGAAAAAATTATGGGCTACACTCCCTCCTGCTTCCCAGTTCTTCTTTTTCCAGGTAAGACCTACTTGCTGGTTATGAATTCCATTATCAGATCCGTATTCCTTACCGACTGATTCTTCATGCAGACGGGCATTTACGGATAAACGGGCATTGTCTGCCTTTTTCGTGATAATATTAATGACACCGGCCAGGGCATCGGCACCATAGACCACTGACATCGGGCCTTCCACCAGTTCTATTCGTTCGATGCTGTTGATGTCGAGCTGACTGATATCAAATTCATTGTTCACCCCCTGACGTCCGGTGATGGGTAAACCGTCCAGCAGGATCTTTACATTCTGCCCACTCAGTCCGAGCATGGAAATCGCGGAGCCTCCTGTTGCGAGGTCCTGTGAAAAACGCAGGTTCAGTTCATTGCGTAAAACATCCTGGAGCTTGGTTGCTCCTTGCTTTTCGATCCGTTCGCGACTGATCACTTTAACCTGGTACACGGAATTTCTGACGGATTGGGGTCGGTATTGCCCGGTAACCACGATCGCTTCCATTTCTTTTGCACGGGTGGTATCTTCCGGTAAAGATCTTCTGCCGGGCTGG
>CALRQQ020000154.1:0-7714 GCA_943370345.1 Chitinophaga pinensis | reverse complement strand
TAGTAAAGATGACTATCGCGAAAAACTGGATGAGGAACTGAAAGAACTGCGCGAAAGCGAAATGTGGCAGGCCGGCCGTACAGTAAGAAGTCTGCGCCCGGAAAATCAGCCGAAAGCGGCATCCGTGGCTCCTGTTTCTTCTACTAAAGAAGTATTCAGTCAACTGTCTGCCAAATCCGAATCAGTAGGATAAATAATTATGGAATCAACCGTGAACGATACCCGGATGGATTTTGCAGCGGCCCAGCAACGGCTGAAGAAAGTGGTGAAGCGAACACCACTTATTCTCAATGCAGGGTTGTCTAAAAAATACCAGTGCAAAGTGTACCTCAAGCGGGAAGACCTGCAGGTGGTACGCTCCTATAAACTGCGTGGCGCCTATAATATGATGAGCACCCTGCCGGCCGAACAGCTGCAACAGGGCGTGGTATGTGCCAGTGCCGGCAACCATGCACAGGGGTTTGCCTTCAGTTGTAAAAAACTGAATGTAAGAGGGGTGATCTTCATGCCGATCATCACGCCGAAACAAAAGGTCAATCAGACCAAGATGTTTGGAGAAGACAAGATCGATATCAAGCTCGTGGGCGATACGTTTGATGATTGTGCCGTAGCCGCCCGTCGCTTCACGGAAGAAAATAAAATGACCTTTATTCCCCCCTTCGATGATCCCCGGATCATCGAAGGCCAGGGAACGGTCGGACTCGAAATACTGGAAGACCTCACGGACGTGGATTATATCTTTATTCCTGTCGGTGGTGGCGGACTCAGTGCCGGAGTAGGGTCCTATTTCAAGACCTATTCACCCAAAACAAAGATCATCGGGCTCGAACCGGAAGGTGCGCCTTCCATGTTTGAAGCCCTGAAAGCGGGACATCCTGTTACACTCGGCAGTATCGACCGCTTTGTAGATGGCGCCGCAGTGAAACGTGTAGGCGATATCACTTTCCAGATCTGTAAAGATGTGCTGGATGATATGCACCTCGTGCCGGAAGGAAAGGTATGCAGCACCATTCTCAAATTATACAATGAGGACGCCATCGTAGCTGAACCGGCGGGCGCCCTCTCGATCGCCTGCCTGGATGATTATGCGGAAACGATCAAAGGAAAGAATATCGTTTGTATCGTCAGCGGCAGCAACAACGATATCGACCGCATGCAGGAGATCAAGGAAAGAAGTCTTCAGTACGAAGGACTCAAACATTATTTCATGATCAGCTTTGCACAACGTCCCGGTGCCCTGCGGGAGTTCGTGAATAATGTGCTCGGCCCTACCGACGATATCACCCGCTTTGAATACATGCAGAAAACCAATAAGGAAAATGGTCCGGCCTTGGTGGGCATTGAACTGCAAAGCCGGAGTGATTATGAAATGCTATTGCAAAAAATGAGGGATTCCAATATTGGCTTCTCCGAAATCAATAAAAACGACCAGTTGTTCGGCTACCTGGTCTGATGCTTTATCCATATCAATTTGTGGATAATTTACTGCTGAATCCAATCTCCTGCTGAAAGCTTTTTCGTAATTTCAGTCGTTTGCTTGCAATATGAAATATAGTTAACGACTGTATTCACTTAACACTTAATTTTTCACCTCATGGCAGGCAACCAGGGACTCTATCATCCTTCGTACGAACATGATGCATGCGGCATCGGTTTTGTAGCAAACATCAAAGGTCATAAATCACACCAGCATATTTCTGATGCCTTAACGGTATTGGAGAACATGGAACACCGTGGCGCCTGTGGTTGTGAACAGAACACCGGTGATGGCGCGGGTATCATGATCCAGACCCCGCACGAATTCTTTTTTGATGAATGCCTGAAACTGGGTGTACATCTCCCTTCCTTCGGCAAATATGCTGCCGGCATGGTCTTCTTTCCGAAAGAGATCCGGCTCCGTGAAGAATGCCGCGATATCCTGAACCGCTCTGCGGAAAAACTGGGTATTGAAGTTCTCACTTACCGCAAGGTGCCGGTCAATACCACAGGCATTGGTCCTACCGCACTCAGTGTGGAACCCGAGATCGAACAGGTCTTCCTCGCCTGCCCCGACCATATCAACAATCCGGATGATTTTGAACGCAAACTCTTTATCCTCCGTAATTACGCCTCTCATCTGATCAACAGCAAGGTCAGAAAAGATGAGATCGGTTTTTATATCGCCTCCCTTTCCTATAAAGTAATTGTCTATAAAGGACAGCTCACCAGTCACCAGGTACGTCAGTACTTTCCGGATCTGAGCAACAAACGAGTGGTAAGTGCCTTTGGCCTCGTTCACTCCCGCTTTGCCACCAATACTTTCCCTTCCTGGAAACTGGCACAACCATTCCGCTTTATTGCGCATAACGGGGAGATTAATACCCTGCAGGGAAACCTGAACTGGTTGAAGACGTCTGAAAAAGGATTTACCTCCCCCTATTTCAGCAAAGAAGAAATGGAAATGCTGCTGCCCATTGTCACCAGTGGACAAAGTGATTCCGCCTGTCTGGATAACATCATTGAACTGCTGAGTCTCACCGGCCGTTCACTGCCGCATGTGATGATGATGCTGATCCCCGAAGCCTGGGATGGCAATGAGGATATGGATCCGGTGAAAAAAGCTTTTTATGAATTTCACTCCTCCTTCATGGAACCCTGGGACGGTCCCGCTTCCATTTCATTCACCGATGGAAAAATGATCGGTGCTACACTTGACCGGAACGGTTTACGTCCTTCCCGTTATTGCGTGACCAAAGACGACCGCGTGATCATGGCCTCAGAGACCGGTGCATTACCGGTTGACCCCGCCATCATCCTCGAAAAAGGTCGTCTGCAACCCGGTAAGATGTTTGTAGTGGACATGGAAAAAGGAAAGATCATCAGTGATGAAGACCTGAAGAAAGAGATCTGTTCACAAAAGCCGTATGGTGAATGGCTCAATAAATACAAGATCCGCCTGGAGGAATTACCTCAGCCACGCATCATGTTCACCCATCTTGAACACGATCAGGTATTCAAATATCAGAAGGCCTTCGGGTATTCAAAGGAAGACCTTGACACGATCATCACTCCCATGGCCCTGGAAGGTAAAGAGCCGATCGGCTCCATGGGTACCGATGTGCCCCTCGCTATCCTGAGTGATGAACCGCAACACCTGAGCAGTTATTTCAAACAATTATTCGCCCAGGTGACCAATCCGCCGATCGATCCGATCCGTGAACGACTGGTGATGTCGCTGGCCACATTTGCCGGCAACAACGGCAACCTGTTACTCGAGGACGCTCTGACTTGTCATAGCGTGGCATTAAAGCATCCGGTACTCAGCAACTTTGAACTGGAAAAGATCAGAAGTATCGATACCGGATTATTCCAGGCAAAAACCATTCAGTGTTATTTCCGGGCCGATGGGAAACCAGGTTCTCTGAAGCGGGGTGTCGAACGCATCTGTGATTATGCAGAAGACGCGGTGAACGACGGATTCAAAGTATTGATCCTGCAGGACAGGGCCATTGATTCCAATCACGCCCCTATTCCTTCTTTGCTGGCCACTGCTGCTATCCACCACCACCTGATCCGCAAAGGACTGCGTGGACAAGTGGGTATCATTGTGGAAGCCGGTGATGTATGGGAAGTGCATCATTTTGCCTGTCTCGTTGGCTTTGGCGCCACAGCGGTGAATCCCTACCTGGCGCTCTCATCGATCCGTGATCTGCTCGAAAGCGGAAAGCTGCAGACCAGCCTCACTGAAGACGAACTGAAGAAAAATTATATCAAGGCCGTGAATGACGGACTGCTGAAAGTATTCTCCAAAATGGGGATCTCCACCCTGCAATCTTACCAGGGTGCTCAGATCTTCGAGATCCTTGGACTGAATAAGGATGTGGTGAATAAATATTTCACAGGTGCCACTTCCCGTATCGAAGGGATGGGACTTGATGAGATCGCCAAGGAAGTACTGGCCAAACATAATTTTGCCTTTTCGAAAAAAGATATACCTGCCGATCGTTTGCCCGTAGGCGGTATTTACCAATGGAAAAGGAAAGGCGAATTTCACTTATTCAATCCGCAGACCATTCACCTGTTGCAACATGCGACCAAGATGAATGACTACGCGACCTTTAAGAAATATTCAAAAACGGTGAACGACCAGGGCGAAAGAGCCTGCACCCTGCGCAGTCTTTTCCAGTTCCGTAAGAACCGTCCTTCCATTTCCATCGATGAGGTGGAAGCGGCTGAAAAAATCTATAAGCGTTTTGCCACGGGCGCAATGAGCTTTGGCTCGATCTCCTGGGAAGCACATACCACACTGGCCATTGCCATGAACCGCCTCGGTGGCCGAAGCAATACCGGTGAAGGAGGAGAAGATGAAAAACGTTATGAGAAATTGCCGAATGGCGATTCCATGCGCAGTTCGATCAAGCAGGTGGCTTCTGCCCGTTTTGGTGTCACCAGCTTATACCTCACCGAAGCCGACGAATTACAGATCAAGATGGCCCAGGGTGCCAAGCCCGGTGAAGGCGGACAGTTGCCCGGGCATAAAGTAGATGACTGGATCGGAAGAGTGCGACATGCCACCCCGGGTGTGGGACTGATCTCTCCTCCCCCGCACCACGATATTTATTCGATCGAGGATCTGGCACAGCTGATCTATGATCTGAAGAATGCGAACCGTGCGGCACGTATCAGTGTCAAACTGGTAAGTAAAGCAGGCGTGGGCACAATCGCTGCCGGAGTAACCAAGGCAAAAGCCGATGTGGTATTGATCGCAGGACATGACGGAGGCACCGGTGCATCACCGGTAAGTTCGATCAAACATGCCGGTCTGCCCTGGGAATTGGGATTGGCTGAAACACATCAGACCCTGGTGAAAAATAAATTAAGAAGTCGTGTGGTAGTCCAAGCCGATGGCCAGCTGAAGACCGGACGGGATATCGCCGTAGCCGCTTTACTGGGAGCTGAAGAATGGGGTATTGCCACGGCCGCCCTGGTAGTGGAAGGTTGTATCATGATGCGGAAGTGTCATATGAACACCTGCCCGGTAGGCGTTGCCACCCAGGATCCTGAGTTGCGTAATCGTTTCAAAGGTGATCCCGATCACGTGGTGAACTTCTTTAAAATGATCACACAGGAACTACGCGAGATCATGGCGGATCTTGGTTTCAGAACCGTGGATGAAATGATCGGTCAGGTAGACAATCTGGAAATGCGCGAAAATATCCAGCACTGGAAGTACAAGAACATTGACCTGAGTGCAGTTTTGTATAAAGAACCCAACTCCATGTACACAACCCTTTACAACAGTGAGGAGCAGGATCATGGTTTGGCCGACAGTCTGGACTGGAAATTACTCGCAGCCGCCAAACCGGCACTGGAAAAGAAGGAAAAAGTAACAGGCACTTTTGCGATCAAGAATACCGACCGTACAGCGGGTACGATCCTCTCCAACGAGATCACCAAGATCTATCGCGCGGAAGGATTGCCTGACAATACCGTGCATTTCAATTTCAACGGTACTGCCGGACAAAGTTTTGGTGCATTCAATACAAAGGGTATCACGCTGGAACTCGAGGGCGATGCCAATGATTATTTTGGCAAAGGACTGAGTGGCGCAAAGCTGATCATTTATCCGCCAAAGACCGCCACTTATACCCCAGAAGATAACAGTATCATCGGCAATGTGGCTTTCTATGGCGCCACTTCCGGAGAAGCCTATATCCGTGGCAAAGCCGGTGAGCGTTTCTGTGTCCGTAACTCAGGCGCCAGTGTGGTGGTGGAATCCGTTGGAGACCATGGTTGTGAATATATGACCGGCGGACGCGTAGTGATCCTTGGTCCGACCGGAAGGAACTTTGCCGCAGGCATGAGTGGCGGGATTGCCTATATCTATGATGTCAACGGGGTATTCGCTGGCAACTGTAATAAGGAAATGGTGGACCTCGATCCCTGCGACCTGAATGATAAAAATGAGTTGTTCACCCTGCTGCAGAAACACCTGGAATATACCGGCAGTACCGTAGCGAAGTTCATCCTGGGTGACCTGGATAATCAATTATCACACTTTGTAAAAGTGTTTCCGAAGGATTACAAAAAAGTACTGTCAGGGAAAACATCAACCGTCAATCAGAAAGCGTAGGGTACATGCCGGAGCACGGCGAACGGACTACGAACTACTAACTTCAAACTACTAACTAGTATCATGGGAAAACCTACAGGATTTAAAGAATTCACCCGCGAAACGCCCGGCAAACAGCCGGTGCAGGAGCGGCTGAAACATTACAAAGAATTTGCAGAACGGTACACTGATGAGAAGCTGAATCAGCAATCGGCCCGTTGTATGAACTGCGGGGTACCTTTCTGTCACAACGGATGTCCGCTGGGAAATGTGATACCGGAATTCAACGATGCGGTATACCGTAAAGAGTGGAAAGAAGCGTATGAGATCCTGGTCTCCACGAATAACTTTCCGGAGTTCACCGGACGTATCTGTCCGGCTCCCTGCGAAACTGCCTGTGTACTCGGCATCAATCAGCCGGCGATCACGATCGAGGAGATCGAAAAACACATTATTGAGATCGCTTTTGATAAAGGCTTTGTAAAACCCCGTAAACCGAATCTCCATTCCGGTAAAAAAGTAGCCGTGATCGGTTCAGGTCCGGCTGGACTAGCCGCTGCAGCCCAGTTGAATTATGCCGGTCACCAGGTAACCGTTTTTGAACGTGACGAGCAACCCGGCGGATTATTACGTTACGGTATCCCTGATTTTAAACTGGAGAAATGGGTGATCGACCGCCGGATTAAAGTGATGGAAGAAGAAGGGGTGACTTTCCGTTGCCATGCCAATGTAGGGGTGAACATCAGTATCAATGATGTGGTACGCGAGTTCAATGCCATTGTGCTGGCCGGTGGAAGTACGGTACCGCGTAACCTGAATGTACCGGGACGTGAACTGAAAGGCGTGCATTTTGCCATGGATTTCCTGAAACAAAACAATAAAAGGGTAGCCGGTAAAGAGGTACTGGCATATGCGGATATTGAAAGCAATATTTTAGCGGAAGAAGTGAAAGCCACGGAAAAAAATGTAGTGGTGATCGGTGGTGGTGATACCGGCAGTGATTGTGTGGGCACTTCCAACCGTCATGGTGCAAAATCTGTAACACAATTTGAGTTATTACCGAAGCCCCCGGCAGACAGAAATGATTTTATGCCCTGGCCCAGCTATCCCATGTTGCTCAAAACAACTACTTCGCATGAAGAAGGGGCTGATCGTAAGTGGGCCGTGGCCACCAAAGAGTTTATCGGTGATGGCAATGGCAACCTCAAAGCCCTGAAGATCGTGGACCTGGAATGGAAGATTGTGGATGGCCGTCCGGCCAGTTTTGTAGAGGTAGCCGGCAGTGAACGGGAGATCCCCTGTGAACTCGCTTTACTGGCCATGGGCTTTGTACATCCGCAACAGGAAGGATTACTGAATGAACTGGGCATTGAACTGGATGAGAGAGGCAATGTAAAAGCCACCGAAAAAGAGTACCGTACAAATATCTCCAAAGTATTTACGGCAGGTGATATGCGCCGCGGACAGAGCCTGGTGGTATGGGCCATCAGCGAAGGAAGAGAAGCAGCACGTAAAGTTGATGAGTTCCTCAACAACAATACAGGATCTGTATTGGAAACAAAAGATGCATCATTGATGTACCAGCTGGGATGATGAAATGAGTAATCAATAATGAATAATGAG
>CALRQQ020000153.1:0-7717 GCA_943370345.1 Chitinophaga pinensis | reverse complement strand
GTGTGGCAGGTGCGGCAGGTGAAACCGGAAATCCCTGAACTTCTACCGGACTTAAATTATCTGCAGCCGGGGGCGGCGGCGGGGGCGGAGGAGGAAGAGTCCCATATAGCCCTTCATAAAAATCCGGCTTTTTATTCCATTCAGTCAGTAGTATTTTCTTTACCAATTTGTTATTCCTGTCTTTGACCACTACCGTACAATTGCCGGAAGCATCAGCAATAGAGATTTGGTATCCCTTCTTGTTTACACCACCCCTGGGAAGCGTATCACCCGGTAACCGGTCAGCCCTGACAGACCGGTCCATCCTGTTGTCAGGCTGTAGTTGTGCTGCTCTTTCCTCCACTGAAGGTATGGGTGCTACCGGGTCAGTCTGTGCATCCCACTGACTGCGGAAAGCCAGCAGCAGCACTGACAGTAAGGGGAGAATGAATAAAAATCGTACCAGGTGTATCCTGGCCGTGCGGAGTTTGTTCATCATGGCAATTCTTTTTTTAAGTGACGAAAAATTAAATTGATTGGCTATACTGAAATGATTGTTCCCGATTACTTTCAATAAAAGATACTGGTATTGCTTCCGGTCCATCCCCTGTTCCAGTACATGGCGGTCGGCTATAAATTCCAGGTTCTGCCGGATCGATTTTTTCAATAACCAGACAAATGGATTGTACCAGTTGAAAAGACAAAGCAATTCGCCCCAGATAATATCCACACTGTGTTTTTGTTTTACATGGACAAACTCGTGCCGGATGATTTCTTCCAGTTCGGCAATACTGTGTTGCTGCTGATTGATAAAAATGGAATCCCCGAATGAAAACGGAATAATCGGCGCATTCACCTGGTAAATACGGATCCCGTCCCGCGAAAGAAGAGCTGAACGCCTTCTCATCCTCCGAATGGAGAACAGCTGAATACCCAAACGTACCAACATGATCACTACCCCTGCCAGCAAAACAAATAGTGCATAATCCCATCCATTCAGCTCATTGCTTTGCCCATTGTTATTTAAAACGATCTGTTGACCCAGCACCGGTACCCAGTTTACTACCGGACTGTTCTTGATCTCAGAACCTTCCAATGTCAGCGAAATATCAATAAACGGGAGAAAAAAACAAAGCAGGGTGTACCCCATCAGGTACCACCGGTTCCAGTTGTAAAAGGTCAGCCGGCGTAGTACAATGTGGTAAAACAGGAATACCACGCTTAAGCTGATTGATAATTTCAATAAATAACTAAATATAAACGGCATCGGAAAAAGTTTAGACGTTTAGTCCTTTAGATGTTCAGAACCCTCACTCACCACTCACTACTCCCCTTTCTCGATCAGCTGAATGATCTCTTTCAGTTCTTTTGCGGAAAGTTTTTTCTGTTCCACAAAGAAGTTGACCAGTTCCTTATAAGAATTATCGAAATACTCCTTCACCACCTTCCCCATAAATTTCTTCTTGTACTCTTCTTCCGATACGGCCGGTTGATAGAGATAGGCATTGCCGAGCAGCCGGCTTTTGAGATAGCCTTTCTTCTCCAGGTTCTTGATCGTGGAGGCGACTGTAGTATAGGGAATGTCGGTATCCAGCTGTTCCATAAAGGCTTTTATATTGCCTTCGCCGGTGCGCCAGATGGCCTGCATGGTTTCTTCTTCGGCATGGGTGAGTTTTTCCATTTTCTACGAAATTTTCGTAAACCTACGAATATTTCGTAGAATACCAAATTTAAATTTTGTTAAATCCCCTGGCGGGGATAGGTGGGCCACGAAATCACACGGATATACAGAGATTGATTGACTAAGTTTCGAAGGATGGGCTGTTTACTCCCGACTCATCACTACCGACTCCCGACTAAATCAACTGTTTCAACTTCGCAACTACCACATCAATCTCCTCCTTCGTATTATACTTGCTGAATGAAAACCGCACCGGCACCCGGTTGGGATTGTTGTTGATGGCCCTGATCACATGGCTGCCTATATCGGCCCCGCTGCTGCAGGCACTGCCACCGGATGCACAAACACCCTGCATGTCCAGGCTGAAGAGGATCATCTCCGATTTTTCGGTCTTGGGGAAAGACACATTGAGTACGGTATATAAACACTGCCCGTTGTAGTCCCCATTGAATGCCACATCGGGAATATGCTCCTGTAACTGGCCGATCATGTATTGCTTGAGTGACTGGATATAAGCACTGTCCTGCTCCTGTGTGGCATCGGCCAGTTCCAGCGCTTTGGCAAATCCCACGATCCCATACAGGTTTTCCGTACCGGCCCGCATATTGCGCTCCTGCCCTCCGCCATATACGATCGGATTGATCTTGATATTGTCATTGATATAAATGATCCCCACTCCTTTCGGGCCATGGAATTTATGACTGGCCGCCGTGGCAAAATGAACCGGATTTTTTCTTAAATCAATTTTATAATGACCAATGGTCTGCACCGTATCGGAATGAAAAATGGCATTGTACTTTTTGCAGATCTCCCCGGTGGCATAAATATCCAGCAGGTTACCGATCTCATTATTGGCATGCATCAGGCTCACCAGGCAACGCTCCGGCCGGGCTGCAAGCTGCGCTTCCAGATCATCCAGGTCAATATGTCCATCCGGCAATAACTTTACAAAACTCATTGTCACTTCGTCCCGGTGATCAAAATGCTCCACCGTATGCAACACCGCGTGGTGCTCGACCGGGGAAGTAATGATATGCCGGCAGCCCAGGTCATGGATGGCTGAGGCAATGGCCATATTATCACTTTCAGTACCGCCACTGGTAAAAAAGATCTCCCCGGGATTGGCCTGCAGAATTCGGGCCACTGTCTTCCGTGCATTCTCGATAGCCAGACGGGTTTCCCTTCCATAGGAATACACTGAAGATGGATTCCCGAAATGATCGGTCATATAAGGAAGCATGGCTTCCAGCACCTGGGGATCCATGGGCGTGGTCGCCGCATTATCGAGGTAAATTCGGTTCATATTGATTGTCAATGCCGGTGAAAAAAGAAGAACAAAGGTAAGCAATCAGTATCTCATGCCGAAACGGGGGAAAGCGCTCCGTATCTCCGGTTACCGGGAATTGAATATTTTTTCAGGTGCCGGTTTATGACCTAACTTTAAGCATATTTAATTTTTATGGAACAGCATGATCATTCCTGTCCCGGCAGCAGCCGCCGTGACTTTATCAGAAAATCCACTGCGCTTACTGCGATCAGCCTCACACCGGCGGCCGTGGTAAAAGCCGGAGAAAACCATGAGGCCATTGCCTCCTTTTTTGAAAAAACACCCCTGCAACTGGAAGTGAACGGGAAAATGGTGCAGGTATTGGTGGACCCCGGCGTAAGCCTCCTGGATATGCTCCGCGAACAACTGGGACTCACTGGCACCAAAAAGGGATGCGACCAGGGGCATTGCGGTGCTTGTATCGTACATGTGGATGGCAAGCGGGTCAATTCCTGTCTGACAGAAGCGGTGGACAATGCCGGTAAAAAGATCACCACCATCGAAGGGCTGGCCACTGGCGATAAGCTGCATCCGGTACAGGAGGCATTTATCAAACATGACGCTTTCCAATGCGGGTATTGCACTCCCGGACAGATCATGTCGGCCGTGGCCTGTATCCGCGAAGGACAGGCAAACACAGAAGCTGATATCCGGGAATATATGAGCGACAATATCTGCCGGTGCGGCGCCTATCCCAATATTGTCGCCGCGATCCGCGAGGCAAAGAACAGCGGACAAAAAATTTAATCACCTGTACTTTTCAATATATCAATATGGATCAGGAATACATAAATAACTACTTCGCGGACGAAGACGACCGCGTGGACGGAATCGATAAAGTGACCGGCCGGGCCAAATACACGGCCGATCACCATCCCGAGAATATGGTCTATGGTGTATTTGTCACCAGTACCATAGCCCGTGGTGCTATCAAGAACTTTAAGCTGAATGAAGCCAAAGACGCACCAGGTGTGCTGGAAATCATCACCCACCTGAATTGTCCGGCCCTGCCCGGCTACAACCCCTGGGCAAAGGACCCTAAGAAGAAAGGATTTGAATGGCGTGGACTGAAACCATTTCACCAGAACCTCGTGTATCATTACGGCCAACCAATCGCGTTGGTGGTAGCCACTACCTGGGAAAAAGCCGTGAAAGCAGCTTCCCTGGTAAAAGCAGAATATATAAAAGAAGAGGCAGAGACTGATTTTAACAGCTTGCGGAAAGTGGACAGTAAACTAAAACCCGCAGGTGAGTATAAAAGAGGTCAGGCTGATGCATATAAAAATGCGGAGGTCTTCGCTGAGAACGAATATTACTTGCCCATCGAAACCCATAATCCGATCGAACTGCATGCCACGATCGCTCAATGGGATAGCGAGGATAAATTACTGGTCTATGATAAATCACAGGGACCGAAAGGTACCCAATCGGAACTGGCCCGGCTTTTTGGTATCGAAGAAAAAAATGTACGTGTGATCACGAAGTTCCTCGGTGGCGCCTTTGGTTCTTCCCTGCGCAGCTGGCCCCACGTACCAGCCGCCTGTATCGCAGCGAAAATGGTGAAACGTCCGGTGAGGGTACAACTGACCCGCCGGCAGATGTTCACCATGGTGGGCTATCGCCCTATGGCCTGGCAGAAAATTGCCGTGGGTGCCACGAAGGAAGGCAAACTCACCGGTATCACGCATCATGCGATCAGCAATACTTCCCGGTATGAAGATTACCGCGAAGGCATTGTCAACGCTTCGCATTATCTCTATGAATGTCCGAATGTAAATACCAGCTATAGAATTCTCCCGCTGGACGTGAATACACCCACCTGGATGCGCGGTCCCGGTGAAGCTACCGGTGCATATGCTTTAGAATGTATCCTGGATGAACTGGCCGTCAAGCTGAATATGGACCCGGTAGAACTCCGGATCAAAAATTATGCAGCAGTACATCCGCAGAATAAACTGCCCTGGTCCAGCAAATATTTAAAAGAGTGCTATGATAAAGGACGGGAAATGATTGAATGGCACAAACGAAACGCCACACCCCGGTCTGTAACGGAGAATGGGAAACTGATCGGATATGGCATGGGCGGCGGTGTGTTTGGTGCCTACCGGGGTAATGCCACGGTGAAAGCCGTTCTGACACAGGATGGCAAACTGACCCTGATGAGTGCTGTGAGTGATATGGGACCGGGTACGGCCACCGCAATGGTGAGTATTGCGGCGGACACCATGCAAATGACGCACACAAAGATCAGTTTCCTGCTGGGCGATACTGAGTTTCCAAACGGTCCTACACAGGGTGGCTCCGCCACCACTTCCACCCTGGGTGGAGCCGTGAGCATGGTCTGTGAGACTCTAAAAAAACAACTGATCGAAATTGCACTGGGCTTACCCATGTTCAATGCTGTTGCTGCCGCTGATCTTGAATTTGGCCATGATGCCCTATTTGTGAAAACGGCGACGACGAAAAAAATGACGATAGCCGAACTGGTAAAAAGCACCGGCAAACCACAACTGGAAGTGATCAAAGAATCCGGTCCTGATATGGCGGTGATGCAGAAATACGCAATGAATTCCTTCTCCGCCCATTTTGTGAAAGTAGCGGTTGATCCGGCCAGTGGCGAAATTGAATTACTGAAAATCGTCTGTACCGGAGATGGCGGAAAAATTGTTAGTCCCAAGACTGCCCGCAGTCAGATGATCGGTGGAGCCGTTGGCGGCATCGGTATGTCACTTACAGAAGAAGCCCTGATCGATCCTGCCACCGGCAAATACCTCACTGACACCCTTGGATCCTATCATGTACCCAGGAACCGGAACGTGCCCTATATCGACACCTGGTTTCCGGATAAGCCCGATCCTGTCATTAATCCAATGGGATCGAAGGGTGTTGGAGAAATTGCCCTGATCGGTTTTGCCGCGGCGGTTGCCAATGCCGTGTATAATGCCACCGGTAAACGGCTGACTCAATTACCGTTAAAACCGGAACAACTGGTTTAATTCATAATAAAAAATGTTTCATGAGAACCCTTGTATTAACCTTGCTGCTGACGCTCTCCCTTACAGCATTGCTGGCCCAGCAAACCGGCACCATCGAAATGCGTAAGACATTCTGGGGCATCAATTACCGGCAAAATGGTCAGAAACTGACCGGTACGGAATTGATGGAAAAACTGAAAACGAATCCGGCCGCTTATACAGAAATGAAAAAAGCCCGGACAAACCAGGCCTTCTCTTCTCTTTTTTCAGGAGTGGGCGGCTTCATGGTTGGCTGGCCGCTGGGTACAGCTGCAGGTGGCGGAGACGCCAACTGGACCCTGGCGGGTATTGGTGCAGGTCTGATCGTGGCAGCCATCCCGTTTGAGATCGCCTTTAATAAAAGAGCCCGAAACGCGATCAATACCTATAACAGCGCGTTAAGCAAAAGCAGCTGGCGAAAGCCACAACTCAACCTTGGATTTACCCGGCATGGAATGGGCATTAAATTATCGTTTTAAAAAATAAAAAAAGGAACTGTTTACAGTTCCTTTTTTATAATTCATTTACGGCATGAAAGAAGTTTAGCTGAACTCCCGTATATCCCGCATCAGCTGACCGGCAATATTATTGGCCTTGGTCTCAAAATCACTTTCCGCATAAATACGGATGATCGGTTCTGTATTGGAGGTACGCAGATGTACCCAGTCATTTTCAAATTCGATCTTCAGTCCGTCTTCCGTATTGATGGGTTGGTTCTTATACTTCGCTTTGATCTTTTCAAAGATGGCTTTTACATCCACCCCGGGTTGTAATTCGATCTTGTTTTTGGAAATGAAATAATCAGGATACGTCCCTCTTAAAGATTTGATCCCTTTTTTCTGATCGGCCAGATGGCTGAGGAATAACCCGATCCCGATCAGGGCATCACGGCCGTAATGAAAATCCGGCACAATAATGCCTCCGTTTCCCTCCCCGCCTATCACTGCATTGGTCTCTTTCATTTTCTTTACCACATTCACTTCACCTACCGCTGAGGGGGCGTAGCTTCCTCCATGCTTCCCAGTTATCTCTTTCAGGGCCTTGGTGCTGCTCATATTGCTGACCGTATTGCCTTTACGCTTGCTCAACACATAATCAGCCACAGCCACTAATGTATATTCTTCCCCGAAAAGCGATCCATCCTCATTTACAAAGCAAAGCCGGTCCACATCCGGGTCCACGGCAATACCCAGATCCGCCTGTTGCTTTACGACTTCATTGCAAAGCTGGGACAAATGCTCCGGCAGTGGTTCCGGATTATGGGCAAATTTTCCATTCACTTCTCCGTTGAGCAAAATAATATCATTCACCCCAAGTGCTTTGAGTAAAGCCGGCACATAAATGGCTCCGGTGGAATTGATGGCATCCACCACTACTTTAAAATTCTGATCGGCAATCGCCGCTTTATTCACTAAGGGATATGCAAGAATGGCTTCCAGATGCCGTTGCCCGAAGCTGTCATCCCTCGTGACCGTGCCCAGTTTATCCACGGCAGCAAATATAAATTCCTCCTTTACGGCCAGTTCCAGTACACGGGCACCGGTTTCGGCAGAAATAAACTCGCCTTCCTGATTCAGCAGTTTCAGTGCATTCCACTCTTTGGGATTATGACTGGCTGTGAGAATAATACCGCCATCCGCTCCTGCCATTTTCACTGCCACTTCCACGGTCGGAGTGGTTGAAAGCCCCAGGTCCACCACATCAATACCCAAACCT
>CALRQQ020000152.1:0-7728 GCA_943370345.1 Chitinophaga pinensis | reverse complement strand
ATTACCAACAGGTGATCGGACTCGGAAAGGGTTCAAAAATTGATTCGGTCGAACTGATCTGGCCAGACCGCTCCTATTCCCGTTATTATGATGTGCAACTGAATACGCGCCGTGAATTTGTACAACCGGATATGCCGGGACCCATAGCGTATGGCAATACTGCCTTACAACCGGTGTGGCTCACAGCAGACAGTACAGGAATGGAGGCGCATGCGGAAGATGAGTATGTTGACTTTTATTTCGAACGGAACCTTCCTGCCTCACTTTCCAAAGAAGGACCGGCCATGGCGGTGATGGATATAAACGGGGATGGACTGGAAGATGTATTCATGGGAGGAGGTAAAGGACAAGCGGCACAATTATATGAACAGACAACGGATGGCCGATTCAGGAAAACAGAACAGACCGCGTTTAAAAGTTATGCCGATCTCGAAGATGTGACAGCTCTGTTCTTTGATGCGGATAAGGACGGCGATCCTGATCTGTTTATCGGGGCAGGCGGTAACTATATGGAACCCGGCAGTCGTGAAGCCCAGCACCGGCTTTTTAAGAATAATGGCAAAGGTCAGTTTACCCTCGATCCGCTGGCCTTCCCGAACAATGATATGAATATAGCCGTTGCTATCAGTCATGATTATGACGGGGATGGGGATGAAGACTTGTTTGTGGGCAGCCGCAGTATCCCTTTTCAGTACGGCTCAGCGCCTAAGAGTTATCTCTGCAATAACGATGGACAGGGTCATTTTACTGATGTAACCGAGCAGCTGAACAATGGCTTGTCAATGATCGGAATGGTCACCGGGGCCGCATGGACAGATCTTACCGGGGATGCCCAAAAAGAACTGGTGGTTGTGGGTGAATGGATGAGTCCGGTCATTTATTCCTTTAATAAAAAAACAAGCAAGCTGGAGTTAGTAAAACAAACCGGGCTGGAGGAGTTGAATGGCTGGTGGCAAACGGTGAAGACCGGGGACCTCAATGGAGATGGTAAAGCGGATCTGCTGTTGGGTAATATCGGTGAGAATTTTTACCTGCGCCCGGATAAGACACATCCTGTGAAATTGTGGCTGAATGATTTTGATAAAACAGGGACCCTGGATCATTTCCTGACCCGGAATATTACCGGAAAAGATATGCCGGTATTTCTGAAACGGGAGATCACGGATCAGTTTCCGGCACTTAAAAAAGAGAACCTCCTGCACAGTGCCTTTGCGAAGAAAGATATGAAAGGACTCTTTGGAGAAGAACTCGTCAATGCTTCCACTCAGAAAGTATTTAATTTCTGTCAGTCGGTGATCGCCTGGAATGAGGGCAACGGAAAATTCCGGATCGACGTGCTGCCGGTGGATGTGCAGTGGTCGAGTCTCAATGCTGTGGCTATTACCGATATCAATGCTGACGGACAACCCGATCTGGTACTGGGCGGCAATAAATTTGGATTCCCGCCCCAGTTTGGCCGGCTGGACGGAAATCAGGGACTGCTCTTGCTGAACGAAGGGAAAGGTAAATTCAGGGTAGTGCCCAGGCAATTATCCGGTCTGTTTATACGGGGCGAAGTAAAACAGATCTCTCCGCTTCAGGTAAAAGGACAAGCAGCCCTGCTTTTTGCCGTAAACAATAATAAACCGATACTATATCGGATAAAAAAATAAGACATTCGCAAACAGGTGAAGACAACTCCACATATCATTCATCCCGTTTTACGCAACTTCTTTGCGGCAGGATTGCTGTTGCTTGCCTCCTGCAGTTCAAAGAAGGAGATCAGCGATCCCCTTTTCCGTTCCCTGGACAGTAAGTCCACGGGTATTGATTTCCGCAATGACCTCGTGTATACGAAGGAGTTCAATCTGTTCAAGTACATGTATTTCTACAACGGCAGTGGACTCGGTGCCGGTGATTTTAATAAAGATGGAAGAACGGATCTGTTCTTTGGTTCCAACCAGGGACAGAACAAACTCTACCTCAACCAGGGGGATTTAAAATTTTCCGATAAAACAACGGAAGCCGCCATTCCCGATGATGGTGGCTGGACCACGGGTATTTCGGTAGTGGATATCAATAATGACAGCTGGCCCGATATCTATGTCTGCCGTGTGGGCAATTTTGAAACCCTGAACGGAAAGAACCTCCTGCTCGTAAACAAAGGGAATAATAAAGACGGTGTACCGGTATTTGCTGATGAAGCAGCGGCGTACGGACTTGATTTTTCCGGCTTCAGTACCCAATCTGCATTCTTTGATTACGACCTGGATGGCGATCTTGATATGTTCCTGATGAACCATTCTGTGCACCAGAATGGGACGTTCAAACCCAGGGCTGAATTTGTGAATACCTATCATCCTTTATCCGGTGACCGGTTTTTCAGGAATGACAATGGCCGTTATACCGATATCACCCGCGAAGTGGGAATACAGAGCTCGGCCATCGGGTATGGGTTGGGGATCGTGATCAGTGACCTCAACCTGGATGGTTATCCCGACATCTATATCGGTAATGATTTTCATGAGAACGATTATATGTATATCAACCAGGGCAACGGTACTTTCAGGGATGAAGGGCGTGAACGGATGATGCATACCAGTCAGTTTTCGATGGGCGTGGATGCCGGTGATATCAATAATGACGGATGGCCTGAGATCGTGTCGGTGGATATGCTGCCCGCCGATCCTTATATCCTGAAACGTTCATTAGGGGAAGACACCTGGGATATATTCAATTTTAAGATCGGTGCAGGTTATGCGCATCAGTACACCCGGAACAACCTGCAGGTGAGTCAGCGAAACGGACTTTACAGTGAAACCGGTCTCTACAGCGGAGTAGCCGCCACCGACTGGAGCTGGGCGCCCCTGTGGATGGATTTTGACAATGATGGCCGTAAGGACCTGTTTATCTCCAATGGGATCCCCAAGCGGATGAATGATATCGACTATGTGAATTTTGTTTCCAATGAGGAGATCCAGCAACGGATCAACAGCAATTCCATGGATGATAAGAACATGGCCCTGATCAGTAAATTCCCGGAGATCAAACTGCCCAATAAATTTTTTATTAATCAGGGTAATCTGTCATTCAGTGATGAAGAAGCCCGTGTATCGGGCAATGAGCCCAGCTTTTCCAACGGGGCGGTATATGCCGATCTTGACAATGATGGCGATCTTGATATTGCGGTGAATAATATCAATGCAGCGGCCATGCTGTATGAAAATCAGACAGCAAAGAAAGGAGATCATTGCTCCCTGCGGCTGCAACTCGAAGGTCCGGCGGGCAACCGGAATGCGATCGGCAGCCGGGTGATCCTGTTTTCCGGAAATGAAATAAAGACATGGGACAAGTATCCGGTACGCGGATTTATTTCATCCATGGAAACGGACCTGCTGATCGGATTGAAGAATGCCCGGGTGGATTCCATGTTCCTGGTATGGCCCGATAATCATTATCAGTCAGTAAAGCCGGATACAACTACAGGTGTGATGAGCCTGAAGTATACATCCGGACTTCCGGTTTTTGATTTTACCCGGATCCGTCATTTTTATCCGTTGACAACCGCTCTGGCAACGGATATCACAAGCGCATCGGGGATCGATTACCTGCATGCGGAGAACCGCTTTGCCGAGTTTGACCGTGAGCCCCTGTTGCCGCATATGTTCTCCACGGAAAGTCCGGCCCTGGCCATTGCGGATATGAACAAAGACGGACTTGACGATGTATTTATTGGTGGTGCCCGGAACCAGCAGGATGTTATTTATCTGCAACAGGCTTCGGGTCGTTTTATCAGATCCCTGCAACCGGCCCTGGAAGCGGATAGTGTATACGAGACCACCGATGCCTGCTGGACCGATCTGAACAATGACGGGTACACTGACCTGGTGACCGTGAGTGGCGGGAATGAATTTTACGGAGAGGATGAACACAATATGCCCCGGGTCTACCTCAATTCAAAAGAGGGGATCCTGCGGAAAAAAACAGATGCATTCAACGGGCTCTATCTTACGGCAGCTGCAGTAAGTGCCAGTGATATCAATGGCGATGGATTTGCCGATCTGTTTATCGGGGGCCGCACCATTCCGTTTAATTATGGGCAGGTACCGACCTCATATCTTCTCCTCAACGATGGGCAGGGTAAGTTCACGGATCGTACGGATCAGGTTGCGCCAGGATTGAAGCAGGCCGGATTTGTCACCAGTGCGCAATGGCTGGATATGGATGCGGATAAAAAGAACGATCTGCTCTGTACCTATGAGTGGGGAGTACCTACGGTCTGGACCTGGCAGCAGGGCAAACTGGTTAAGAAAGAAATGACTGATAATAAAGGCTGGTGGAATTTTATGTTACCCGTGGATCTCGATAAAGACGGCGATCTGGATTTCATTGCGGGTAATCTGGGACTGAACTCCCGGCTGAAAGCCAGTAAGGAAGAACCGGTACGTCTGTATGTGAATGATTTTGATAATAACGGGAAGAATGAACAGGTGCTGACCTATTATCTCGGAGGCAGGGAAATACCCTTTGCCAATAAAGCGGAACTGGAGAAACAAATGCCCGGTTTGAAGAAGAAATATCTCTATGCCGCTGATTTTGCCAAAGCGAAACTCAACGAATTGTTCAGTCCCGATAAACTCAGTGCTTCAGTACGCTATACGGCCGATTATTTTTCCAATGCGGTGTTCATCAATAAAGGCAGTTTACAATTTGAACTTGTGGCCTTGCCTTATCAGGCACAGCTTACAGCAATGCGGACCGCGGCTGTTGTGGATGCGAACAGGGATGGACTTCCGGATATCCTGCTGGGTGGTAATTACTATGAGAATAATATTGAAATGGGTCGTTATGATGCAGACTATGGTACGCTCTTAGTCAACCGGGGCAAGGGTGGATTTACCACGGAACCGCTCAACGGACTTTCTCTTCGGGGACAGATAAGGCATATTGCCCCGATAATGATCAATCAGGCACCGGCTTATTTTCTGGCATTGAACAATGACAGTGCCCGGGTCATCCGCTTTAAATAATTCC
Organism: Chitinophaga pinensis; assembly: GCA_943370345.1. Lineage (GTDB taxonomy): Bacteria > Bacteroidota > Bacteroidia > Chitinophagales > Chitinophagaceae > JJ008. Next base: position 2,715 of record CALRQQ020000152.1, on the reverse strand, counting down.
TGAAATTTTTATATCACCGGGTAATAGATCCGCGTGATCCATTTGGTACTGTCTTTTTCCATGGACCGGTCGGTCACCAGTGATTCAAAGGGGATCGCCGGTGCGATCCGTTTATAGTCGGTCACATAATGATTGACCTGGTTATAGGCTTTTTTGATGTGCTCCGGTCCGCCTTTTACTTCCGTGATCAGGATATTGCCGCCACCCAGCATCCACTTGTAATGGATCTCTCCGGCATCGGGCAGCCGACGGTCCACCGGGATCGCCACCCGCACTTCATAGTCAATGCTGTCACGGGTAAATACATTCAGCATCGGATGGCCGGCAGAGGCAGCCTGTTGCGTACGGATATAGTCATTCAGTTTTTTCACCATGGCATACACTTCCTCTGTGGTAGGGATGCGTTTTGCCAGTGTGGAAATATACACCAGGTTGGAGTCCACCACTTTCTCTTTCCGGATGTCATAGCCGTACAGATTCGATACATTGCTATAGGTGGTTTCGATCGCTTTTAATATGGTTGTAAAATGTTCTTTGATCGTAACGGCTTTCAGGTAAGCGGCAATTCGTTTAAAGGGATTGCCGGACGACGGAAAACTGGTTTCAATATGCAGTAAACAGGAATCCGTTTTGATGGCGATCAGGGTCAGTTCGGCCGTGGCTTCCAGTGAACCTTCTTTCAGTATGATGGAGAGCGACAACATTTTCTGTTCCAGCGGGAAGAAGTGTCCGCCATCCAGTTCCCAGAAACCTGATTCGTTCAGGGTCTTGCTGCCCGGCCACCATTCGGCCCAGGCGGTGGGCTGACTGAGTTTACGGTATAAGCCTTCCTTATTGGCCTCCATCCGGATGGTGCGGCTGATCTTCAGGTTGGCGGGAATAAAGAGGTAGGTGGCACCCAGTGCCAATGCCACTAAAACAATACTGATCAGGATCCCTTTTTTCATACGTACATGCTTTCTTTCTCAGCGTGAAAAATAGTACATCTCCCATTAACCACCCAAATCCTTTTTGGTTGAACCATTGATTATAGTCCGCTGGAACTGAACTGATTTCATTGAGTAAAACCAGCCTGAATTTCCCAACAACAAACGTTTGCAACAGTATGACTGCCCTTGGAGCAGTACGGAACTCCCTGCTGTTTTTTGTACTTTCCGAGTCCAAACGATTGCATATGACATTGGCAAAACCACGGTTAAGTTTCTGGCAGATCATCAATATGAATGTGGGCTTTTTCGGCATTCAGTACAGCTTTGGTTTACAGCAAAGTGCCGTGAACCCCATCTATGATTTCCTGGGGGCCAAACCCGATGAGATCCCCTGGCTCAACCTGGCCGGTCCGCTGACCGGGTTGGTGATACAGCCGATCATTGGTGCACTGAGCGATAAAACCTGGCACCCGCGTTTTGGTAGACGGACCCCCTACTTTTTTATCGGAGCCATCATCTGCAGTCTCGCCCTTTTCCTGTTTCCCTTCAGCAGTGCTTTATGGATGGCGGCGGGTCTTTTATGGATCCTGGATGCCGGTAACAATACCGCTATGGAACCGTACCGTGCATTCATTGCGGATAAACTGGATCCTTCACAGCAACCGACCGGTTTTCAGGCCCAGAGTTTTTTTACAGGTTTCGGACAGACACTGGCGAATGTATCGTTGTTCATTTTTCCAATGATCTTTATTGGTAAAACGGGTAAACTCCCGACCTGGGTGTTTGCTTCATTTTTCCTGGGAGCCGTTTGTTCCATCGTTTCTATCTGGTGGAGTGTACGCACCACCCCGGAGATCGTACCCGATGAAGAAGAACTGGCCCAGATCAGGGAGAAGAACAAGGGGATGCCCCATCCGGCAATTCAGTTCTTCCTGTCCATTCTGACCACGCTGGTGGCTTATGCCGTGATCGCTGTTTTACTGATCCCTTCCCTGTTCATGCCCGGACTGATCCGTCGCCTGCTGAATTATGTGGAAGGCCACCCTTCCTTAAAGATCCTCTTTGCCCAGAATATTGAGATCATCGATGCCATTACCAAAATGCCCAAAGTGATGTGGCAGCTGGCACTGGTCTACTTGTTTCAATGGTATGCGCTCTTTTGTTACTGGCAAAACTCCTCCAAGAGCATTGCCCTTTCTGTCTGGAACACCACGCCTGAGCAAAACAGTGAGTTATATGAAAAGGCCGTTGGCTGGACGGGACTGGTGAATGGCTGGTATAATATTGTCACCTTCCTTTGTGCCTTCGGACTGGTCTGGTTTGCCCGTCGGTACTCCCCTAAACTCGTACACTTTGGTTGTCTCACATTAGCCGGGATCGGTTTACTCGCATTTCCGTTTATTGAGAATAAATACCTGTTGTTCCCCGCCATCACCGGTTTTGGTATTGGCTGGGCCAGTATGATGGGTATCCCTTATCTCATTGTTGTGCGTAAAATTCCCAAGGAGCGTTATGGGGTGTATATGGGTGTGATCAATATGATGATCGTGATCCCGATGTTCATACAGACCCTTTCATTCGGCTATATTTTAAAGAATTTCCTGCATAATCATGCCGGCTATGCCATTGCATTCGCCGGGGCATTGCTCCTGATCGCGGCATTGCTTACCCTCCGGATCCAATCGGACGATGAACCGGCTGAAGGTGCATTGAATTTATCTGCCGGGCATTAATGAATGTATATGAAAAAGTATTCGCTTGATTTAGCTGTGCTGTTTCTTTTCCT
>CALRQQ020000151.1:0-7738 GCA_943370345.1 Chitinophaga pinensis | reverse complement strand
AAGCAGCCATACAACGGGGGGCGCGTGTCTTTGCTTCACCCTGGAGTCCGCCTGCCCGCATGAAGACCACTAACAATATTGTTGGCGGGAAACTGATACCCGACAGTGCAGCCGCTTATGCGAAGTATCTCAACGATTTTGCGAACTATATGCAGGTCAATGGTGCTCCGTTGTTTGCCGTGTCTGTACAAAATGAACCCGACTGGGAGCCCAGCTATGAAGGCTGTGTATGGACCGCTACTGAAATGAGGGACTTTCTGAAAAATCACGGGGCCGCTATAACGGCTACACGGCTGATGGCTCCGGAACTGGTCAACAATAACCAGACCTATCTGAATACTATTTTATCCGACAACGCGGCGGTGGCCAATCTGGATATAGTAGGGGCCCATTTATATGGAGGAGGAATTGTGGAGAATGCACTGGCGAAGTCAAACGGAGTGGAAGTCTGGATGACCGAACACCTGGATACGCTTACCACCTGGAATGCCTGTATCAATACGGCGATCGAAATTCATGATTGTTTCACCAAGGCCAATTTCAATGCATATGTATGGTGGTATGGCAAGCGCTTTTATGGACTGATCGGACAGGATGGGGCGATGACCAAAAGGGGATATGTGGTTTCTCAATATGCCCGTTTTATTAAGCAAGGCGCTGTACGGTTATCTGCTACCGCAAATACCCGTAATGATGTGCTGGTCTCCGCCTACCGTAACGGGAACAAACGGATCGTGGTACTGATCAACTGGGGGACGAATAATGTAAAGCAGACGATCGCTTTTCAGGATGCTACGGTGGGTTCCTTTATGCCCTATACTACCACCACGTCAAAGAATGCAGTGAGCGGGAGTGCTGTGCTGTCGGTCAATAATACGGTGGTGTATACCTTGCCTCCGGGGAGTATCACCACCCTGGTTGAGCAATAGAGAGTACTGAGTGGTTTTAAGGATGGTAAAGGAAGTTCCTTTCTTAACTGCCTTGTTATTTAGACTAAATTGCGTGAGTAAAATAAAAGAAGAAACATGTTATTGCTTGGTATAGATCTGGGAACCTCTTCGGTCAAAGTCTCGGTGATTGATGCGTCGAGTCAGCAGACCGTGGCTTCAGCCCGGTATCCGGAGACGGAAGCGGAAATCATATCGGTGCATCCCGGCTGGGCGGAACAGTCACCTGATACCTGGTGGGAACAGGTACAACTGGCTGTTTTAAAGCTGCATGCTCAGCGAGCCTATAATCCTTCAGACATTGGCGCTATTGGTATTGCCTACCAGATGCACGGTCTGGTGGCGGTGGATAACGAGCAACAGGTATTGCGCAACAGTATTATCTGGTGCGATAGCCGGGCGGTGGCCACAGGGGAGAAGGCCTTTGCTGCCATTGGGCGGGATAAATGCCTTTTGCACCTGCTCAATTCTCCGGGTAATTTCACTGCATCTAAACTGGCCTGGGTCAAAGAACATGAACCGGCTGTATTTGAGAAAATAGATAAAGTGATGCTGCCAGGTGATTTTATTGCCATGAAGCTCACCGGTACCATCAGTACCAGTATTGAAGCCTTGTCGGAAGGAATCTTCTGGGATTTTAAGGAGAACGATCTGTCAAAGGACGTGTTTGATTTTTATGGGTTCTCCCGTTCCCTGATCCCCGAGATACGGGATGTATTTTCAATACACGGACAATTGATGGAGAAGGTTGCCGCTTCTCTTTCCTTACGTACAGGAATACCCGTAACGTACAAGGCCGGCGACCAACCCAATAATGCCCTTTCGCTGAATGTACTGGAACCCGGGGAAGTAGCGGCCACGGCAGGTACATCCGGGGTCATCTACGGGGTGAGTGATCAGCTGGCCTATGATCAGGAATCAAGGATCAACACATTTGCGCATGTAAACTACACAACGGAACAACGACGGCTCGGCGTGCTGTTATGTATCAACGGTACGGGTATCCTGAATCGTTGGGTGAAAAATATTTCCGGAGATCAGTTGAGCTACCAGGAACTGAATACCAAAGCTGCCGGGGTGGTACCGGGTAGTGAGGGCGTACTGGTATTTCCCTTTGGCAATGGTGCTGAGCGGATGCTGAATAACCGGGTGCTGAATGCACAATTGCTGAATATTGATTTTAACAAACATGGAATTGCCCATGTTTACCGGGCGGCACAGGAGGGGATCGTATTTGCCTTCCGGTACGGGCTGGACATTATGCGGCAGAATGGGATGCAGCCGGGTGTGATACGGGCCGGTAAAGCCAATATGTTCCTGAGTGATGTGTTCACAGCCGCGTTTGTGAATACCCTGAATGTGCCGGTGGAATTATATCAGTGTGATGGCAGCCATGGTGCGGCGATCGGCAGTGGTATCGGCGCCGGTATTTATAAGAATCCTGCCGAAGCATTTAGTAATTTTGCACCCGTTGAAAGGGTCAGTCCGGAAACCGGACACGGGTACGAAGCGTTGTATGGACGGTGGCTGGAGCAACTGGAAAAAAATCTGCATTAATTTGATCATTTTTTAAATACACTATCATGGGAGTCGTTACTGGTAATAAGGAATATTTCAAAGGGATCGGACAAATAAAGTTTGAAGGTCTCCGTTCAGACAATCCGCTGGCATTTCGCTGGTATGATGAAAATAAAATAGTGGCAGGCAAGCCATTGAAAGAGCATCTGCGTTTTGCCTGTGCTTACTGGCACAGCTTCTGTGGGAGCGGTGCCGATCCGTTTGGCGAACCTACCCATCTTTTTCCCTGGAGCGAAAAAGCAGATGCGGTTGACCGGGCTAAAGACAAGGCCGATGCTGCTTTTGAATTCATAACCAAACTGGGTCTTCCTTATTACTGTTTCCATGATGTGGATGCGGTGGATTATACGAATGATATTCATGAGAATGACCGTCGCCTTCAGGCGATCACTGCCTGTTTTGACGAAAAGCAAAAAGCCAGTGGGGTGAAATTATTATGGGGTACTGCTAACCTGTTCTCCAATCGTCGTTACATGAATGGTGCTGCCACCAATCCTGATTTTCATGTACTGTCGCATGCGGCGGCCCAGGTAAAATCAGCGCTTGATGCGACCATCGCACTGGGCGGTGAGAATTATGTTTTCTGGGGCGGCCGGGAAGGGTATATGAGTCTGCTCAACACCAATATGAAGCGGGAGAAGGAGCATCTGGCCCGTTTCCTGCATACCGCAAAGGATTATGCGCGTAAACAGGGTTTCAAAGGGAAGTTCTTTATTGAGCCCAAACCCTGTGAACCGTCCAAACATCAATATGATTATGATTGTGAAACAGTAATTGGATTTCTCCGTCAATACGATCTGCTGAGTGATTTCAGTCTCAACATCGAAGTAAACCATGCCACCCTGGCCGGTCATACGTTTACGCATGAACTGCAGGTAGCGGCCGATGCAGGGTTATTGGGCAGTATGGACGCCAACCGCGGGGATTATCAGAATGGATGGGATACCGATCAGTTTCCCAACGATATCAACGAACTGACAGAAGCGATGCTGGTGATACTTGAAGCAGGTGGTTTCAACGGGGGTGGTATTAATTTCGATGCCAAGATCCGCAGGAACTCCACCGATCCGGAAGACCTGTTCTATGCCCATATCGGAGGGATGGATGCATTTGCCCGTGCGCTTATAACCGCAGATGCTATTTTGCAGCAATCTGATTATAAAAAGATCAGGGCCGGACGGTATGCCTCCTTTGATAACGGTAAAGGAAAAGAATTTGAAGCGGGGAAATTATCGCTGGAAGACCTGCGTGCATTCGCACTGGAAAACGGAGAGCCTGCTATGATCAGCGGTCGTCAGGAATACCTGGAGAACCTGGTCAACCGGTATATCTGACCTTTAAAAAAATAACGGACTGCCTGCAGTGATTGCTGATCGATCAGTCCTGCAGGCATTTTTAATCCCAATAGCAGTATATATGAAACGAATGGAACAAACCATGCGATGGTTCGGGCCGGATGACCCGGTTTCTTTACAGGATATCCGTCAGGCCGGATGTACAGGTGTGGTTACCGCATTGCATCATATCCCGGTAGGGGACGTATGGCCCGTAGAGGAAATACTGAAACGCAGAGCACTAATAGAAGAAGCCGGTATGAAGTGGACAGTCATCGAAAGCCTGCCGGTCAGTGAGGATATCAAGAAACAACAGGGGCACTACCTGCAGCATATTGAACAGTATAAGCAGAGCCTCCGGAATGTGGCGGAATGTGGCCTCAACGTCGTAACGTATAACTTCATGCCGATCCTGGACTGGATGCGGACCGATATATCATGGATGATGCCGGATGGCAGCCGGGCCCTGTATTTTGAACGATCGGCTTTTGTGGCTTTTGATCTGTACATGCTAAACAGACCGGGTGCCGAAAATGATTATACGGCAGAAGAGATCCGGAAGGCGAAATTCCGGTTTGATCATATGACCGATGAGGAGGAAGAGCGGATCTTTCATAATGCCTTGCTCGGATTGCCGGGCAGTAAAGAACGATTTACAGCAGAACAAATACTAACGGCGCTCGAAACCTATAAGGATATTGATGCCGCAAAACTTAAGCAACATCTGTTTTACTTCCTGCGGGAGATCGTTCCGGTGGCAGAAGCAGCCGGACTTCAACTGGCGATCCATCCGGATGATCCGCCGTACCCGGTGCTCGGACTGCCCCGTATTGTAAGTACAGAAAAAGATGCCGAAGAATTACTCGCCGCAGCACCGTCACCGGCAAACGGACTTTGTTTTTGTACGGGCTCATTCGGTGCCAGGCCTGATAATGATCTGCTGAAGATGTTGAAACGTTTCGGGGATCAGGTGCATTTCCTGCATTTACGCAATACGAAAAGAGATGCGGAGGGTAACTTTTATGAAGCTGCTCATCTGGGAGGTGATACGGACATGTATGCGATCGTAAAGGAAGTACTTCAGATCCAGCAGCGAAGGAATTGTTCGATCCCAATGCGGCCTGACCATGGCCATCAGATGCTGGATGATCTGAAAAAAGATACGTATCCCGGATATTCAGCCATCGGCCGACTGAAAGGGCTTGCGGAGCTCCGGGGGCTTGAACATGGGATCTGGCAGACCTTGGTCAGATCTCAGGAATAATCATTAGTGATACATAAAATATCCGTTATGGTCAGCTAAGAAAAAAATCATTTGAAATCGTAAAAATACATATCAGCTATAAGGGTAAGCACTTAAAAGCATTTTTTTTATTCCTATAAAAGGGTTCAAAGACAATGATTTATGCATTTTTCATGGAAATTTTACTTAATTTTTCAATGGGAAAAAATGCCATTGCTTCATGCAAACAACTATCCGTATGGGAAAAATTACTATACTCCTTGTAGACGACCATAAACTGATCCGGGATTCCTGGTCTTTTATCCTGAACAGCGACAGTCGTTTTCAGGTTATTGGCGAAACCAGTAATGCTGACGAAGCGGTTGAAATAGCCCGCACCAAGAAACCCGATATCGTACTCATGGATATCAATATGACGCCGGTGAACGGGTTTGAAGCCACTAAGTTAGTCCGTAAATTCTCGCCTGGCTCTAAGATCATTGGAATATCCATGCACTCCATGCCTGCTTATGCACGCCGGATGCTTCAGATTGGAGCGATGGGTTATGTTACCAAAAATTCTTCAAAGGACGAACTGATCAATTCAATCGTGGAAGTGTACGGGGGTAAAAAATACATTTGTGATGAAGTGAAAAACATCCTCGCTCAGCAGGAGCTGGAAGATGAAGGTGGCACCCCGGATATGAATGTATTATCACGCAGGGAACTGGATATTGTTCAGCTGATCAAGGAAGGGCTGTCTTCCAAAGAGATCGCACTCCGGCTCGATATTTCACTTAAAACAGTGGAGGTACACAGGTATAATATCTTAAAGAAATTAAGCCTGAAAAATACAGCCGCCCTGGTTAACTTCATTAATGTACACGGCCTCTGATCGTAGCATAATTGTACTTTTTTGTTGAAGTAACGCTATACGGTTCACATGAATCGAATTTATACCCGTCAGAGTATCACTATTGCTGTGCTCGTCACTTTTGTATTGGTTTCCTTTTTTGCATGGTATTCTTATATTAACATGAAAAGGGCCCGGTATGAGACGATGCAGGTCAATAAGACCCTGCAAAGTCTCAAAGTGCTGGAAGACCTGATGGATGATGTTCAGGATATCGAAACGGCCAACCGTGGTTTCCTGATCTCCGGCAATCGTGAATTTCTGACTCCTTACCATGCCGCTATCAATAATCTCAGTACGGATACGACCGCGATCCTGAACCTCAATAGCATTACGGATGGCCGAAGGGATTCACTCAAGAGGCTCGTACATCTTACCAATCGTAAATTAAGCATCGCTGAAATGACAGGGCGATTGGTCTCACAGAATAATGTGGAGGCTGCACTTACTTTGGTTCGTTCCGGAGAGGGGAAATATGTGATGGACAGTATCCGGAAGCTGGTACTGGCTATCGAAACAGCCGACCGTAATGTACTTAATACCTCGAATTACAGCCGGCAGGTTGCTGCCACCAATACGGCCCGGCTCTTCGTGCTCCTCAGTATCTGTTTTATACTGTTGATTTCCCTGATCTTTTATATTATCCGCCGTGATCTGCGCCGGAGGGAGAACTATGAAGAGCGGATTGCCTATCTGGCCGGGCTTACTGAACGGACCAGTGACGCGATCATCTCGATCGATCCGCAGCAACAGATCATCAGCTGGAATAAAGGGGCCGAAAATATCTATGGATTTAAACAAGATGAAGCGATTGGAAAAAAAATAAATGTACTGATCCGGAGCGGCGTGCTGAAAAACGGGGATGAAGAGTTACAGCGGGAGATTGCCCTGAAAGGCGGAGTGGAATTCGAATCGAATGATATAACGAAGGACGGGAAAAGTATTTATTGTCATGTATCTGCCTCCGCCTTGCGGGATGCACAAGGTAAACTCACCGGTTTTGTTTCCGTGGTCCGGGATATTACTCAACGTAAGCTGGCGGAAAAACTGATCTATGAGTTCAATCATGAACTGGCTGAAAAAGTGCGGGAAAAGACGGAGGATATCCGTAAAAGTGAAGAGAAGCTACGACAGGTGCTGGACAGTGCAGCCGGTGAGTTCTATGTCATCGATCTGGATTACCGGGTGATCTTAATGAGCCGGATGGCGGAGATCAATCTGGAGTCATTCTGGAAACATGCCATCCGTTCGGGAGACCGGATCACCGATTTTATTCCCGGGCACCGGAGATCGGTTGTTCTTGAGAATTATAAACGAGCATTCCGGGGAGAAACATTTGAATACGAAACAAAACTGGATGACAGCTCAACATCCAGATGGGTGAGTGTACAATTTGCGCCGGTGCGGAATGAAATCGATGAGATCACAGGTGCTTTTATCGGCACGAAGGATATTTCTGAACGAAAGAAAGCGGAGGCTGGTTTACAGGAAAGCGAGTCGAGGTACAGAACATTGGTTGAACAAGCCACAGAATTGATCGTGCTCGTAGATGAAAAAGGAAGGTTCATTCAGGTCAATGAAGCGGGTATCCGGTTATTAGGCTATTCCCGGGATGAATTGATGCGTATGGGATTAACGGATCTTCTTGTGCTTGAACCCGGAGATCCGCCAATACGGTACGAGGAACTCAGGTCCGGAGCCGGCATTTTGAGTAACCGGAAAGTTCGTTGTAAAGACGGGACGG
>CALRQQ020000150.1:0-7799 GCA_943370345.1 Chitinophaga pinensis | reverse complement strand
GCCTTGCCTAACAGCCTGTGCCAGGATAGTTTTTTGTATTTGATCAGAAAGGGTTGGGCAATCAGCATCATGAGCCACAAAGCCATCAATACAAAATGGAGATGTATTAATGCTGGCATGGGTTCAGCAAGCCGGGTAAAATAAGTGGTGTAGAAACCGGCAGCCGCTAATACAATAAACAAAAGAAACCAGTAACCCAGGTTATGGTATTGAAATCCTTTTTTATGCATATCGTTGACGGGTTGATGAAAAAATTATTTCATGTTCACTGATTTACTGATCAGCGAAAACACTTCTCCCACTTTTGTATCATCGATCCAGCGGGTCACCAGCATCAGATCGTGTTCCTGGTCAATGATGATATAATTGCCCCCAAAGCCTACAGCATAGAAGATACCGGGGGACACTTCTTTCCAGTTTTGTGTGGCATTGATCCACCACATAAAGCCATAGTTCTTTTCTGCCGGGGATGACTGGTGAGCGGTATTCACCCATTTTTCACTTATCAGTTGCCTGTTTTTCCATTTGCCTTTACGTAAGAACAATAAACCAAAGCGGGCCTGGTCATAGGTATTGATAAAGATACCACCGCCATGGTGACCGCCGCCACTCACGGACTGCATCATGAGTCCATCCATATTTACATACGCATTATCATAGCCATACCATCGCCAGGTAGTCGATGCGCCGATCGGATCCATGATCTTCTCTTTCAGAATGCCAGGTAAAGGCTTTCTCCATACCTGTAATAAGGAATACGCCAGCAGGTTCACCCGTACATCATTGTATTCGTAAACCGTACCAGGTTCATTGAGTTTCCTGTTCTTCCAGTCATCAATGCCGCCGGTCTTTGGCGGACGATCGGCCCAGTCGTGCAGTCCGAATAAAGTACCCGACCAGTCGGAAGATTGATTCAGTAAATGTTCCCAGGTGATTTTGGAATTATGAGCTCCTTCGAAAGAGCCATCCCAGACATATGTGCCGACCTTATCGGTGACTGATTTTATTAATCCGCTGTCGACGGCCAGACCTGCCATGGTCGACAAATAACTTTTGGTGGCGCTGAAAGTCATATCCACCCGGCTGATATCGCCCCATTGTGCCACGATATATCCGTTTTTAATTACCAGTCCGGCGGGTCCGCCTCTTTGCTTCATCGGGCCAATGATCTTATAATCCGGTTCACTGGCATAGGCCTTCATGTTCGCGATCCGTAAGTCACGGTCCATTTTGTTTTCACTGGCCATGGCCAGACGTACTGCACTGTCTAACAGGGCTGCATTCATTTTCAGTTCTTCCGGCTTTTTTATTTGCCAGGCAGTGTCCGGGTAATAAAGTGATTGAGCATTGATGGTAACTGCAGCCAGGCTGAATAAAACAGCAAAAACTGTTTTTATCAAAAGCATAGATCGGGTCATATATTGGAATTTCAGTTAAACTTATTTTTTTTAGCTTGTACTGCATGCATGGCAAAATAGATCAGGGCAATGACTGCAATAAAAATAAGGGTAGACAGGATCTCCCATTTGGTCAGGCTGGTCAGCAGCCAGCTAATGGCGGCAATACCAATGACCGGAAAGAGTAATCCTCCGGGTGCCCTGAATGTTTTTTCACCAGCTTCCTGTGGCTGTCTTCTCAGTTTCACGGTTGCTAAAATAACAGCCAGATAAACCAGTAAAATGGCGGCACTGGCAAGAATCGCTAATTGTTTGAATCCCCCGGAAACCGACAGGATAAAGATCATGGATCCGAAGGCTGTAATGGCAATATGGGGCGTGGCAAATTTCGGATGAAGCCGGCTCAGTGGCCAGGGGAATACCCCGTCTTTAGCACCGGCAAATAATACCCGCGAAGCATTGAGTACATCGGCACTTACGGATCCGAAACAGGAAACCGCCGCAGTGAGTAATAATATGGTGGCACCGATGGGACCTACGATCTTTTCTGCTACTGCAGCGAGCGGTGCATCTTTTACGGCGGCCATTTGTGAACCGAGTATGCCCTGCGTAACGGCCTGTAAGAGCAGGTATACAATGAGCACCAATACGCCGCCCAATAAGATGCCCAGCGGGACGGTTCGTTTAGGGTTTTTAATTTCTCCGCTTGTACCCAGTGCTGATTCAAATCCGGCAAAGGCAAAGAAAAGGACGAGAGCGGTATTGCCGAATGTCTGGACTGAAGGCAGGTGGTCCCATTTCAGGTTGTTGGGATCAATTTTACTGAAGCCAAAAATGATAATGCCGAATATGGGCAATAGTTTAAGGATGGAAAGCAGTTGTACAACGGCCACCCCTTGTTGGGCACCCCAAATATTCACGACCACCATAAAGGCCAGTAAAACAAAAAATAAAAGGGCCCTCACCCAGGGATTGAGGAATACCGGGAAGATACCGCCCAGTGAATCAGCGATCAGGTTCATTAATGCGGCATCGGAAAGGATACTCCATCCGATAAAGAAGATCCAGCTGATCATAAAGCCGGCGAATTTTCCAAAGGCGGCTTCCACATAAGCGTAGCTACCCCCGGTAGTGGTGACCCGACTGCCGATCTCGGCATAGCAAAGCATGATGGCCGCCAGCATGATGCCGCAGAAAATATAGCCCACTACGGCAAAAGCACCCAGTTGCACTCCCACAATACCCGGCAGGGCAAAGATGCCGGCCCCGATGGTAAAGCCCACAATGGTCAGTGCCAGGCCGGATACGCCGATCACCCGTTTTAATCCTTCGTCCTTTTTTTCAATTGACATGTTTGGTATGCTTAAAGCCCGGACGGCTGCACAGGTTGATTTTATTTTGTTTCATTGGCTTTCAATACCCGTAACAGGTTTCCGCCAAGTATTTTCGTAATATCCTTTTTCGTATATCCTCTTTCCACTAACGCTTTTGTTATTAATGGATAGGTGGTGACATCATCTAATTGTTGTGGGGTCAGGTTGATACCATCGAAATCAGAACCCAGTCCCACGTAATCGACACCCACCAGTTTTACAATATAGTCTATATGATCAATAAGCAATTGAAGGGGTGGCCGCATACTTTCTGCTTCTTTCTTATATTTTTTATACAGGAAATCCATCATGTACCAGTCACCGGAGCCACTTTTCAGCAATGAATCGCTTTCTGCTTTATGATGATTGATAAAAGCCGCTTCTTTTTTATCAAAACTGCTGTCGATAAAGCCGGGATTGAAATTTACCTGAATTACCCCTTTGTTGTTAGCGATCGCTTTTATCTGGTCATCTTTTAAGTTACGGCGGCTGGCTACCAGGCTGTATACTGAACTGTGAGAGGCGATAATTGGTTTGGTGGTCAGTTGCATTACATCCCAGAAAGTCTGGTCGCCTGCATGACTCACATCGATCATCATGCCCAGTTCATTCATTCGTTTGATGACTTTTTTTCCGAAATCAGTAAGTCCTTTATGCGGAAGGTTTGGGTTACTGGTTTCATCCGCGGCGCTGGTAGCCCAGGAGGGAGCTATATTATGGGTTAAAGTAAGGTACCGGGTGCCACGGGCAAAGAGTGCATCCAGTTTATTGAGATCGTCTTCGATCATATGGCCGCCTTCCACACCAAACAGTGCTGCAATCTTACCCTGTTTCACGGCTTTCATCAGGTCCGCATAACTTTTTACCAAAACGATCTTATCCTGATTCCGGGCGGCCACTGCCTCAAGACTGTCCATTTCCCGGTTGGCGTAGGCAAAGGGATTTTTCAGATCACCATCACAGTACACGGAAAAAATCTGAACATCGAGTCCGCCGGTTTTCCACCGGTTCAGGTCACTATGTGTTTTGCCGGTAAGGTCCTGGTCAAACACGATACCCCGGTCGGCCGCCAGCATCAGGATATCATTATGGGTATCCACCACCACTGCACCGGTATGGATCTTTTTATAGGACTGCGCAGGCAGCTGATATGCTGATAAAATACAGAATAACAGGATGGAGGGTAAAACTTTCATATAAATAGTTAAGTAAACAGAAACGGGTGTTAGCTGATGGCTGTCAGGGCCTGCTAAGAATGTTCAAGTTAAAACAACAGGCTCAATCTCTTTTACATAAAATGTTCGTACCTCGTACTTCTACCTTCGTACTTGTTTCTGCCATTTTCCGTACGTCCCGCTCCGCCACAGCCATTCTACCGGACCATAATTAAAGTATTTCAGCCAGATCGTGCTGAAGATGATCTGTCCGATAAAGACCAGGAACGCTAAGATGGTACAGTAGAAAGGACCCGCTTCCCGTAAGAGGCCGAGACCGAAGCCATAAAAGATAAAGCAACCGATGAGGGAGTGCAGGATATAATTGGTAAAAGCCATTTTGCCAACAGGCTGCAGGATGGCCACGCATTTTTTACCGGCATTGCTGCGGGCTGCGAGGAAGAACAGGGCCACATAGGCTAAGGCCATCGGGGCTACACCGAAGGCATAGACAACGGTCTGGTACCAGCCTTCGATACCGAGGTTATAGTATTTACCTTCTTCCATATAGCGGGCCAGTAAATAATTGCAGGGGAAGCCGAGTACAAGTCCGCCAAGCGCGATCGACCAGAGAAGTTTGGTATTGGCAATGATCATTTTGTAGCGGTCATCCTTACCCAGTAAATAACCCAGGATGAACATGCCCAGTACTTTTGGAATACGGCTCTGGAAGATCAGGTCGCCATAGCGGAAAAACACCCCGGATACGAGGGTCTGCAGGTGATCGATATAGTTACCTTCTTTGAGTTTTTTTATGAATTCTTCAAAGCCCCCGACCCCACCCATACGAAGATCGATCTTCGCACCGGTTTCATAAAGAATACCAACAGGTGCCATCATCCATTCGAATTTCATTTTCAGATAATACAGCAGGATGGGGGAGAGCAGGAGGATGATCGCCGTGATAAAGAGTTTGCGGTCGTTCCATTTGCGGATCCAGAGAAAAACGAATCCCACCAGGGCATAGAAGGCAACAATATCACCGGTCCAGAGCAGCAGCAGATGGGCGAGTCCCAGCAGGAACATAAAAAGCAGGCGGCGTCGTACAAATGAAACCGGGGTCAGTCCTTTCAGTTCACTCCGTTTCAGCTGGATGGCGAGTCCCCAGCCAAAGAGGAGACTGAAGATCGAATAGAATTTCCCTTCGATCAGCATGTGTTCGATCAGCAGGGTGGTCTTATCCCAGGGATGAAACCAGGGACCTGTATTGGGAAGGGAAGCATCGTAGAAACTAAATCCTACGGTGAGGTTGGCGATAAAGATGCCGAGGATAGCGATACCCCGCAAGGCATCGATCAGGTTGATGCGTTCAGCGGACTGAACGGGTGTCATGGATTGCATCAGGTTCGTTGGTTTTGGTTGCCTTGTTCAGAGGCTAAGGAGGTGTGATTAAATATAAGCCGTAATTCCGGAATGGTCAACTAATCAGGTCATAGTTTCCGGGGATGTTGTAGATTTAGCCGGAAGAATATCTGCTATGCCACTCACCATTGATGAAATTAAACAGTACCTGCCAGGTTTTCCGGCTGATCTGCTGGACGAAATTGCGGAGCACGGTATGATCAAGGAAGTACCCGAAGGCATGGAGATACTCAAAGAGGGTCAATATGTAAAAGTGATCCCGATCGTTCTGGAAGGACTGGTCAAGGTCTTTACCCGTGCAGCGGACAAGGAGTTATTGCTCTATTATATCGGTCCTGCCCAGAGTTGCATCATGTCTTTTTCCTCCGGACTCTCCAATGCTCCCAGCCGGATCTTTGCGTTTACAGAGGACGCCTCTCTGTTATTATTACTGCCTACGGATAAACTGAATAAATGGGTGAAGCAATACCCGGCAGTCAATGAATTATTCTTTCAGCAATACAACCTGCGTTATACGGAAATGCTGGATACCATCAACTCCCTGTTGTTCGACAAGATGGATCAGCGCCTTTACAACTACCTCCTCGAGAAAAGTAAGCTTAAAGGGGAAAAGATCCTGTCACTCCGGCACAAGCAGATCGCCGGGGAACTGGGCACGGCCCGCGAAGTGGTGACCCGGGTGATGAAAAGACTGGAGCAGGAGGGAAAAGTGAAGCAATTGCCGGAGGGAATACAGATCATTTAGGTTGGTGACAATGGTCACCGGCCGGGAGCGACGCCGCTGGCTATTTTTACGGGGTTATCAGAGAGGAGAGATGAGTAATGAGTAATCAGTAATGAGTACAGCTCGAAAAGTCTTTACTGAATTTGCATTTTCCCTAAAGAGATGTTTGAATAAATGAGTGCTGTTCCTCCAGCTACTCATTATTCATTACTCATTACTCATTTTTCTCCGGGCACTCAACTTTAAACATCAAACATCTAAACTTGTATTTATGAAACCAAACATGGGAACCGCCGACCGCATTATTCGTGTATTACTTGCTGCTGTATTCGCCTTTTTGTATTTCAGTGGAACCGTAGCCGGAACACCCGGACTGATCCTGGTGATCCTGGGTGGTGTATTCCTGCTGACCAGCCTGGTGAGTTTTTGTCCGCTGTATACGATCGTGGGAATGAATACCTGCTCCACGAAGAAGTAGTGTAGTCCTGCCTGCTAAAATGTACTGAAGTTCCCGGAAGGGGACTTTTTTTATGGGATAAGGTCTCCCGGCCTCCTTTTAAGGTGTCTGGTGAGCTATTCTTAAAATGAACAACTATTCGTATGAAATAATATTTAAATATTATAATTTTTAGCAATTTTCTCAAAAAACAGAAGATTATAGTCCGGATATCTGGTTTTCTTAATTATTATATAAACTTTATTCTGATTTTCTAAGCTAACTTTAGAAAATATTCCGGTTAGGTGTTTATTATAAAAGCAATTTTTCAGGCTGATCGTTCCACAAACAACTAAAAATTCTGAACTATGAGTGAGACCGTATTCATCAACTTCCGGGGTGGTATCATTGCCCCCGACACGTTATATAATATTATGCTGGCCATCCAGCGGGTCAGGATCCCCTTTGTGCGTTTTGGTCTCCGCCAGCAGTTAATCGTAGAACTGGAGCCTTATCACCTCGAGGATTTCTCCACGTCCCTGACCGATCTGGGTATTTCCTTTACGACCAACGTAAATGAACAGCCGAATATCATCAGTTCTTACCCGGCCGGGGATGTTTTTATTCAGGATACCTGGCTGACTGAAAAAGTATACAAGGATCTCCTGGATGCGATCGACTATAATCCGAAGATCAAAGTGAATATCTGCGATAATAACCAGAGCATTACCCCGATGCTTACGGGTAATATCAATTGGATCGCGGCGGCTGGTACTCCTCATTACTGGCATCTCTTTATCCGTTTTCCCCGTACCAATGTGGTGTATGAGTGGGACCAGCTTACGGCCACAAAGGATCTGCCCGAGCTGACCCGTCTATTGGATGACCTCATTGTATCGCGTGAAGCTGATTTTATTGATAATCCTGCGGCTGATGGAGATAAACTGTTCAGCCTGCTGAAAAAAGAAAAACTGGACCTTAAACCGGCCCCCTCCAAAGCGTATCTGCCGCCTTTCAACCTGCCATATTACGAAGGACTGAACCGCTATGGAGATAAATACTGGCTGGGGATCTACAGACGGGATGAATATTTCAGTGTGGCTTTCCTGAAAAAGCTCAGTCAGCTTTGTGTGGAGACCGGCATCAGTCAGCTTTGCTGTACTGCGTGGAAGTCGATCCTGATCAAGGGGATCAACGAAGAGGACAAGGAAGCCTGGAACCTGTTGCTGGAAGAGTTCATGATCAATATGCGGCATGCGGCGAATGAACTGAATTTTCAGGTGGAGGATAATT